>CAKSGP010000047.1 GCA_934454745.1 uncultured Clostridia bacterium | reverse complement strand
ATAAACTTATAATTTTTTCTACTTTTCTCACAATAAAGTAACTGTGAGTAGAATAGGCAATTCTAAATAACAAATGAGGTTTATATGACATATTTTTATACGCATTCTGAAATTCGTACGATCTCAGAATCGAATTATTCATATTATATTTTTCTCTATTTAACATAGTATTTTTTATATTAAAAGTATTACGCATAATAACTTCGTACTTGAAAAAAAAAGCATTATACATTTTTTGAATTTGTTCTCTGCCACAATGCCACTTTTTCACATAGTAACTAATCGTTTTATTAATTTTTTTATATATATCAATTAAATTATCATAATATTTATTTGCCAAGCTGTTAGCATCAGCTACATAGTAGAAATAGGTGTGTACATTAATTACGACTATGTCACCTTTAGTACAGTCAAGATACTCATAATTAAATATCAAATCCTCACCCAAAGACAAGCTTTCAGAGAAATGTATATGATTTTTTACAATTATATTTCTTGTGTACAATTTGCAATAAGGTCCGGAATCAAGCCATTTTTCATGCAAAGTCATTATATCTTTAACTGAATATGTACTCTTTTCTCCATTTGATGTTACATTACCAGTTTTTACATTATAACTTTCAACCGTCTGAAAACCGCACCATATATTGTCGCACTGCGGATTATTTTTCTTTGCCACAATTAAATTATTCAGGTAGTTAGGGGCAACATAATCATCACTGTCAACAAAGCATATATATTTACCCTTTGCAGCATCAATACCACAGTTTCTTGCCGAAGACACGCCACCGTTTTCTTTATGTATAACTTTTATTCGATTATCTTTTTTGGCATATTCATCACAAATTTTTCCGCTGTTGTCAGGCGAACCGTCATCAACAAGGATAAGCTCAAAATCTTTATATGTTTGATTTAAAATGCTGTCAATACAATAATGCAAAACGTTTTCAACTTTGTAGACAGGCACTATGACGCTAATCAAAGAAATATTAATCACCACCATAAAATTAACAAAACAATGACATTACTTAAAACACTCAGAAACAAAAGACGGTTTTGCACCATCATTAACCATTTTACTAACCAATTGAGTTAACTCTTCTTTCATACTTTTGCTATTATTAATTTCCCAATAATGAGTATAAAATATATATGGAATATTTCTCTGTTTACATAATTCATATGTTTTCCATGATTTGTCAAAACTTTCAAAAGGATACATGTCAACTTCCTTGTGATTACGATATTTTTTCACTCCATAGTTATCAAATTTTCCAATTGCGCGGTAATAATTTCGTCTTAAATAATGATACAAGAAATAGTAAGAGTAGTAATGGTCAACATGTTTTGATAATTTACACATTGTATCCATACCCAAATGATCTAATGCTTTATAGACATCTTTATTAAAGCTATTACTGGGTGCAACAAAAATATCTATATTTGTCTCAAATAATTCTGACAAATACCTACGATTTAAAGAAATAGAATTCACTGCTTCATCATAATCAAATAATAGTGTCTCAGGTACCCATTCACTTCCTATTTGGAAATATTCATGATGAATACCATGCATAAGAATTTCGAAGTTGCCGGCAATCATATTTTCTTTTAAATATGATACAAGGGCAACATTATCTCCTAATTTCCCATATTCACTGTCAAAAGGACCATTTCCATATGGATATACATCCCCATGATTACACTTGGCTTCCGGAATAACTGATAGTGATATCGGAATATCCTTAATTTCAGAAAAAGCCTTTTTTAATTCCGTAACATCAGTAAAATAAGATGTGTCATCATCTCTTATAGCAAATTTCATATTGTAACGCATTCTCCTTCTAAAATCCTATACCAAATATATTTCTAACACGACAACATAATCTGAATGAAATTTTAGAAAAAACAAACCAACAATTAGTTAATAGGCCTAACTGTAAGATTTCTTTCCAAGATAATTTGGCAATTTTTAAATAATTCAATATTTTATTAGCAGATGTTTTTTTATCTTCGCCTGTCAAGTATTTTAATACAGATTGATAAGAAAACATACAAGAGCAGAAAAAATTCAATTTAGAATTTATTGCTATATCAGGGTAATTACCTTCGATATATTTTTGCCTTATACACTTCGCTTCAATTTCATCAAGTCTTTTCACACTATAGTTTCCACCCATTATACTATTAGATCTTTGAAAATAGAAATACATCGTTTGACATATCAAAGAAACTTTGTTCGCATTTGCAAAAACTTGATATGTCCAAAAATCATCTTCATTGCACTTTCCTTTTAAGAAAGGGATACCAAGAACTAAATCTGATTTATATAATTTATTCCAAACTTGAGTCTTAAAATGTGATTCAGAAATCAACATTAGTAGTGCATTTTGAGTATTATAAGAATTAATTTCAAAACTATCTGTGTATTGCTCTAAATAACCATCTTCATATAACTTTACAACACTGCATTCAGCAATATCGCTGTTTTCTTTGTTCATAACATCCAACAGACATTCAAAAAAGTCATCAGACACATAATCATCGCTGTCAATAAAGCTGATATACTCGCCTGTTGCAACAGCCATTCCTGCATTTCTGGCATCGGAAAGTCCACCGTTTTTTTTATGAACAACCTTGATTCGGCTTTCTTTTTCGGCATAATCATCACACATCTGAGGACAAAGGTCAGGTGAACCGTCATCAACAAGGATTATTTCAAGATTTTTATATGTCTGATTTACAATACTGTCAACACATCTTGCAAGGTATTTTTCAACATTATAAATCGGTACTATTACACTTATCAGCGGGTTCATATTACTGCTCCGGATCTAACTTTTTTACTCTTATTTTATCGTATATTTTGTATGTTATCAAATAGAAATGTGGCATATATCTGTACATGAAAATTAAAACTTTATCTCTTTTCCCTTGATAATATCCCTCATCTTTAAAAGACTTTATTTCAGAAAACAAATTTTCACACTCTGATTTTTCAACTTTATTTAAAGAAGTTCTATATGTACCATATAGACTAAGCAAATTTCCTAGATACCTGATTTTAGCAAATTCACAGTATGGTTTATTCATAGATTCTTGTAACATAATCCTTGCAACTTCATACCCTTGTTTGTAAGAAATCAACGCATTAGCAGAATGGGTTGAACTATCATCGCAAGCAACATAATTGTAAAACGGTTCATCAGAATATACAGTATTATTTGCATTATCAAAAAGGTAATAGTTTGCCAGAACATCTTCATTAAATTTAATATTTTCTTTTAATCTGACGTTGCAAAATAATTTAGTTCTATATAATTTATTGCACATTCCGCCTGCAAAGTATCTCCCGGCAAGCAGGCATTCCATACCCTCGTCATGATTCATTTTTATCTGCTTGTTTTTAGAACCGACAACAGACAAGATATTTCCTGATTCATCAACATTTTTATAACTGCAATGCACAATATCTACATTCGTATCGAACAAATCAATAAGGTTTTTATACATCTCTTTATCAATGTAATCATCGGAATCTACAAATGTTATATAATCGCCCTTTGCGTTATCAATGCCAATATTTCTTGCATGAGATACACCACCGTTTTTTATGGTAATTACCTTTAATCTTGAATCATAGCTTGCCATTTTCTCACATATTGTTTCTGTTGAATCGGAAGAACCGTCATTTACTACAATCACTTCGAGATTTTCATATGTCTGTTTCAATATACTGAGCAAACATCTTTCTATAGTTTTTTCTGAGTTGTATGTAGGTACTATAACTGTTATTACAGGATTCATAATTACCTCAAACACCCCTATACTTTATTTTTCTGTATAAATTAAGTAATGCTCGCTTTACACCGTTTGTATACGCATATCCATTTGTTGTATTAATTACGCTGTACTTTCCCTTATATTTCTTAACAAGCCTATCTTGCGTAATCATATAGCCTTTGTCAGCATTTCCATTTGATTTATGCCAAATATTCATTGGCACAACCATGACAGATAAATCCTTTTCGAGATTTGCAGAAAGACATAAATCTGCCCCATAAAGATGCCAACCGTCACAAACTCTTTCATCAAACCTTACCTTTGCCATAATATCTTTGCAACAGGCAATAAGGCATTCATCAAGTGTGAAGCACTTTGTTGGTTTGTCAATTGTATCATATTTACTTTTATCATTTCCGTGATAAAAATTTGCAAGAATAGCACCTGATTTTTCCTCCGCTTTTGAAAGGACACCTGCTGCACCAAAAATTACATTTTTATTGTTCATCGCAAAATTATAAATTTTTTTCAAAACATCATCCGAAAGAAACTCAATATCCTGATGCAAAAAGACAAGAACATCTCCGGAGGCTTTTTCCACTCCATAATTTAGTGCCGCTGCTGCCGAATTGAATTTATTATTACGGTTATCTATCATGATAAATTCCGTGTCGGCATCATTCTGTCTTTTAGCACTATTTATCATTTCATCAACCATTGATTGATTGTTGAATACAGTTATCAAAGATATTTTATTCATAATTTTCCTCACTGATAACAACTTGCTAATTTCCAAAGTTCTATGTCGTTTTCTTCAAAGGCCCGTTCCACATTTTTTAAAACATACGGAAGCTTAATTTTTTCTTTAGGCTTATATTTTTCAACAAGTTCTCTTGCTATAACAAACATTGCAGTAACTATTTCATTGTCCATATTTTTAATGGTAGGATAATAATACGAGCTCATATGTCTTAATAACAATGTATAAAACTTTTCATCAAACGGCATTCCCATTTTTTCGTATCTTTCAATTATTTCAACATAGAGCCAGTAACGTTCAATAAATTTGCTATGGACAACTTCGCCGCACTGGGTGTGTGAAAAATTATTCTCAAACCACTTGTATTCATACTCTATATTGGTAATGTACTTATAGGTTTTTACCTGAGTGAATATTAGTGGAAGAATGATTGTATCCTCATACCAGTATCCCGGGAAAAATCTTACCTCATTCCAAAGCACTTTTTTATAAACTTTGCACCATGGCAAACCGGCAAGATTCATAATCTTATCGCCATTTTTAAATTTCATGAGATTATGCTTTGAATATATATTTGGAATAACATTAACTATTTTCCCATTTTGGACTTTTACAAGATTATGTGCAGCCATAACCATATCATAATTTTGGCTGTAAGCATTACTCATAAGATTTTCAACAATATCATCATGAACAATATCATCACAATCAACAAACATTATATATTTTCCGACAGCATTGTTTATTCCCATATTTCTTGCTGAACCAATACCACCGTTTTTCTGAGTAATTATCGTAACCCTTGGATCTGTATCATACACTTTTATTACATCCGATACACCGTCTGTAGAACCGTCATCAACAAGTAAAACTTCAAATTTATACTTTGTTTTCTGATTCAGAACAGAATCGATATTTTCTTTAATGGTATCCTTATGATTATAAACAGGAATAATTACAGACAAATCAATATTGTTATCAATTGTTTTATTTTCATAAATTGGTGTACAAACAGGTCTTGGATAAGTTTTGTTGATAATATTATGAGCTTTTTCAACACTCATTTCTGTCGCCGTTTTATACCTTTTAATCTTTTTAAATATAAAAAGGCAACAATACAATGCATACATAATCTTCGCAAACAGCGAACTCAAAAAATCGTTGTGAAGTATTTTATAAAACCTAAAATAGAACCCATGTACCATAATGTATCCTCTTATAAAGCAATAAAAAAATCTTCTGTTTCTTCTACCGTAATTGATGTTTGGAATCTTTTACCACGCTCTTTTGCTTTTGCGGCATAAGCTTCAAGCAAACCAGGCATTGTCAGCATTTTCTTGATGCCCTCATAAAGTGCATCTTCATTATTTTCTGTTACGATACCGTACTCGTTGTTTTCGCCTAGTAATTCGGTCATACCCGAACAAAGGGTAGTCACAACAGGCGTTCCTACAATGAGTGACTCCGTCACAGATGTACTGAATCCTTCACTGTGGGATGAACATACATACAAATCACAATTTTTTACATACTTGTACGGATTTGTTCTATAACCAACCATTTGGAATGTATTTTCAACACCAAGGTTTTGTGCAGCTTTTTTTAAGCTACCTTCTTCTTCACCGATGCCGAACAAATAAACTTTATTTTTAACTCCGTCATCAAGGAGTTTTTTATGTATGTTCAGTAGCCTATCAAAACCCTTTACTGCAGTAAGCTTTCCGACAGAACAAATATTTACACAATCATCGTCAAATTTAATATCATCGACAGATTCAACGGACTTCTCAAGTATTTTGTCTGTTTCAATCGTGTTATAAAGCACCTGAATAGGTTTTTGAAATTCAAATGTCTTTGAAAAATAATCCATAACCCATTTTGAAACACAAACAGTATTATCAAATTTGTTATAGCACTTCTTCGCCTCTTCAAAATTTCTAAAACCTACTACACCGATTGCGGGATTGTCCATTTTGCAGTGAATCCAGCTGACAAGCTTAGTATTTGGGTTAGTGCAACCGCTTACAATTCGTGCAGTAGGACCTTCAAGGTAAGAAACAATTATGTCATATTTTTCCTTAATAAACTTTCTGTAAAGTTTTTCGGGTGAAAACAGGCATAAATACTTACTGTTCCCTCTGAATTGTTTCTTGTAATAATACTTGAATTTAATATCTGATTTTAAAAACTGTTCGTTTACGCCACCCTTGAACAACACCTGAACAGAAATATCAAACTTGCTTCTGTCCATATTATTCACAAGGTTTACAAGCACCTTTTCAGCTCCGCCATGTCCCAAGGTCGGAATAAAAAATAATATTTTTTTCATTTATGCACCAACAATTGAAAAATATCAAATTTATTTTTATAAAAATAATAAATTTAAATTCCTACTATTATAAATACCATTTCCTGCGACATACATATCATAGATAAAATACAAGAAATATAGAATTACTAACAACAATGACAGAATTTTTCTTTCTGCTTCATTAAAAGCATACTTTAACAACCAAGGTAACAAAAGAATCTGAAAAATTGATAAAAACGCTACAATTCTTCCGACAACAGCAGAAACAAATATAGTCAAAATGTAAATTTCTGTTGTTATAATTGCAAACTTAATAAAACACCTTATAAAGTATGGAGCAGTTTGTGTAATTTTATCTTTTCGTATAAACGACAAAACAACAGGAATAGCCGAAATAAGAACTCTAATTGGATTTACTCCATTGCTATATGCGTTTTCTGTTAAATAAAAATAATTGCTATCACTATTTTGATTTTTTAAGAAAATAAACAATGCAATTACAATGCATGCACTAACTATAATAAATTTAACTGACCACTCATCAAACATCATACAAAAATATACGGGAAGCCATATTATTGCAGAGGAATGAAATAAAAAAGCAATAAATACAACAATAAAAAACTTAATACCTTTTTTTTCTATCAATAGGTCAATAAAGCCAAAAACCACACACACAGCTGTAAACTGACGTGTGCCATTAAGCATCCATACAAAATATGACATTGTCATAAAAAAATAAATAGACAAAACATAGTTGCATGAATATTTATGCATCGTCCTTGCTAATAGAAAAACCTGTATTATTGCTAAAAATGTAAACCAATCATTGTATTGCGCATATGGAAATATACTCTTAAATAAAACCATCAACGCTGAAAAAGCAGATCCTTTGCTATTATTAAAATCAAATAGTATCGAAAAGAACTGATTTATACCACGTGCCTCTCCGTTAAAAGCATATTGATACTCGGATGAATCAAAAATATAACTTCTTTGTCCAACAAAAAAAACAAGCAGTGCAAATGATAAAATTGCAAAGATAAAACTAATTGATTGACTGCTATTAATATCAGTATTATTTATTTCATTATTAATTTGGTTAACTGCTTTTTTTTTACTATTACTATACATTTTCATTCCTAAGGCAGAAACAAATAACATATATATAATTACAGACCACCATACTGGCATATCATTACCTACCTGATTTTATATTTCTTTATATGCATATATCTGTAAATAGAGGAGGGAATAATTCCTACTAATACAGGGCGTAACGATTTCAGATAACTGCCAAAAGACAAGTTGAACATCCTACACGCCTTAAATTTCAACTTAGTTTCCTTAATTCTATATTTGAATTTTTTTCTCTTTACAGCATTTCTATCATCACGCATACTATATAAATATTCCTGAATATTATAAGCTTTGTATCCATTATTATATAGTCTGATCCACAAATCGTAATCTTCAATTCTTTCAACGCTACTACTACAACTA
>CAKSGP010000046.1 GCA_934454745.1 uncultured Clostridia bacterium | reverse complement strand
GCGATAAAAACGGTGTCTGCTTTCCGTCACGGCGGCTGATCGCCGAGGAATGCTGTATTGACAAAAAGACGGTGGACGCAGCACTCCGAAGTCTTGAAAAAGCGGGGCTTGTGAAAAAGAAAAAGCGCCGCAGACAGGACGGATCGAACACAAGCAACGCTTACACGGTCAAGTTATTTCGGTAGTGTAATTTTTTCGTACAGGGTGGTGTAAGAAACGGTATCGCAGAACTATACCCATAGAACTAAACCCACTGAGTATATATTACAGCAGAAAAAGAAATAAGACAGCAGACTCTCCCTTCTGCCGAAACGGCCGCAAAAAATGCCCTGTACGCCGAGCAAGCGGAAAATCGAGCAAACACCCGACCGAGCCGCACAAAGGTGAAATACGGCGCTGCAAACGGCATGTACGCCCCTTTTTTCTTTTCTGCCGTGGTAAACAGCAGAATACCGCAGGGTGACGCTTTTGCATTCCTCCGATTTCCATTTAAGATCTAAAACAGAATCGTTAAATACTTCCTCTGTCAATCCGTTTTCTTCATACATCACTTTCATATGCGGAACCAGCATAATCAAATACACAAGGTCAAGCGTATATTTATGTATACCTGTTTTTTCGGAAAGTCCCTCTATTTTTTCAAATATCGGTCCGCGATCAAAGACGGTGTTTTGCTTGTATACCGAAACACATTCTTCAAAAACACCGTAAGCCGACTTGTTCTCAACTATTTTCAGGTAAGCGGCACCGAGCACCTCACATTCTTCCTCGGGCATCTCAATTTTTCTGCAAAATCTTTCTATATTGTTCATTTTACACCTTACTCCTTTTTTACTGCATCAATTATACTTGCAGTCACAAATCTTTTTTCATAAAAAACAGGCTTCCGCACAGCAAAGCGCCAAGTGCTGATACTATGCACCATGTTATAACCGTACCGTTCCAACCGAATGTTTCGGATATTCCGGCAAAGCCATAGGTTGAAACCGCGCTTCCTATATAAACGCAGCCATTGAATATTCCGGAGAACAGTCCGAGTCTTTCATTTCCGACAAGCTTGCGCGGCAGCATACATGTTTGCAAAATATTTATTCCATGCATAGATCCAACCAAAATTGAAGCCAACAAAACAGTGATAAAAATGTTTGACTTCGCCGCTGCAGGAATAAGAGCCGCGGCAATAAGTGCAGCAACAAAATAGAATATACAGCATTTCTGCACGCTTTTTAAATGATAGTACATATACTCCGTACCCCATATACAAAAGAGTGCAAAAAGTGGCATTGCAACACCGGTAAGTATTGAAATATTGTTGCCCAATGAAAATGTTTCGGATATATAAGACGGCATCCAGGTTGTAACTCCGTCACGCAGAGAACCCTGTAATATTATTGTTAATATAATTATCAGTAACAAAGCCACTGGTATAACCGGCTTATGTTCGGGAATACTGCCGTCAATTTTTGAATGACTTTTAAATTCAACCGAAAAGCCTTTACAGCAAAATACCCACAATCCCAAGGTTATAAACCCTGCAGCGGATGAAAATAAGAAAACAGCGCGCCAGCCCGACAAGCTTATTAAAATGGGTGCCAATATATATATCGCAATATTTCCTATATGTCCGCCCCAGGATATTCTTACACCTGCCTTAAGCTGCTGCTCCGGTTCTAAAAGTTCAGGAATCATCCGTACAAGCGGAGGCCAGATAAATGCCTGTGCAATCCCGTTTATACACCACACAACCGTTCTTACGGCTGTCAATCCGCAAAACGGAACAATGAGATTCATAGACGAGGTCGTAAGCAATGCAATATCCACAAGTTTCGCGGGCTGAAATCGGTCGCACATCCAACCGCTTATCACCTGACCTATTCCGTATGTTATAAAAGCACCGGTTATGGCAAGTGACGCCGCAGAACGACCTATTTTTTCCTCGGTAATAATTTCGGATATTACCGCTGCATAATTTATTCTGGTCAAATAACTTACAAAATAAATAAGCGAAAACAAAAACATAACCGTATTAGGCTTAAAACCCGCAATTATTGATTTATTTTCTCTGTTCATTTAAGCGTTACAACCTCGCTCGTAATTTTGGGATTTCTTCTCATATCCTGGACCGAAAGCTCCGGAACAACATTATATCTCCATGTCGTCTCCGAACCGTCAATCTCTATTAAGCCATTGCGGGTTATTTTTACAATCGCGCTGAGCGGTTCTTCGTAAAAATATGTATTCTTTGCCTGCCAAAGCTCAAATATATTGCGCCGATATGTCTCTATAGGGTCTCCGACAGCATTATATTTTGTAAAGTCGAACACCTGACCGTCAACATAGTGCTGACCATCGGCAACACGCCATACTCCGTTAAATACGGAATTGATATTAAGGTAGTAAATATTGTCCTTTACCGCCGAACAATTTCTGTGGTAATGACCGTTTATTGCCGCAATTACGGTTTTATCCGAAATTCCGTTTACCTTTTTAAATATTTCCCGAACCTTTTCACAGTCGGGGGACGAATCCCACACTCCCGAATAACTGTCGTGGCTCATTATTATGCAGTTAATATGCTTATGTGCTGCGTCTGTAAGAACATTCTCAAGCCATTGCAATTGCTCTTTCCCAAGACAATTATACGGGAAATTGCCATTCGGAGGGCCCCAACTTGCAGGTGCGTTATGTTCATATTTTTTTGTTTTTGGATTTACGGAATAGTTTGTATCTGTGCATACTATTCTGAAACCTTTAATATCAAAATAATAATATCCTACCGTGCCGTCCTCAATTTTTCCGCTCTTTGTTCCCCACACAACACTATCGGGACGGTTTGTAAGGAGCGGCGTGACCACGCTCATCGTATTTCCGTTTGTCTCAAGTTCATGATTCCCGTAAATACCGTATGCAGGAATATTGTATTTGTTTTTGAGATAAACATTTGTTATTTCCGGCGAGCCTACATAATCATTGCAGAAATCTCCGCCGTGTATTATAAAGTCAGAACCGCTTTCCGCTGCTCTTTTCAATATACTTTCCATATCTTGAACACCGGCTATATACATTTCCTCTTTATAATGCAAATCCGAAAAAAGAGTAAATGTAAGCATATCACTATCTTTTTTTATAGTTTCAGTTTTCATTTTAATTGTCTCCTTTACTTAACACAATTATATTTGGAGTTATCTTGTTGCAAAAATAATTATTTTGACTTTTTACACTGTTGTATATTTCAGTACTCACCTCAGTTTTTCCATATCCCATATCAGGACTGAAAAATCTGTACGCATATTCCGAGCAGTTCCAAATATTGTAATCCGCATTGCAGCGCTTATAAAATTCCAATACTCCGCCATCGTCATATCCGTGATTTGCTATCTGAACAATATCGCATTTAAGTTCTTTATCATAATTGATAATTTCTCTGCTTATTCGATCATTCATATTTCCGGTAAAAATAATCTTTTTATCTAAAATATCAATCACATATACGGTAGTTGCATCTCTTAAAGAGGTGAATTTTTTACCTTTCGGTGTATAAATAGGCTTTATGCTAAAATCTTCAAATTCGATTTTTGCTCCGTTCTCCGGTATAATATGATTACTGTTTAACGAGCAAATTTCATCTCTGAAACTTAATATTTCAGCCTTATCTGCGTTAAAATCAAATAAATCGGTATCAGGAAAATTGTAAATACAGTTCTCTATTTTTATCCTGTCATTATATTCCTGAGCACAAAATTCCGAAAGAAAACAGTTATTATCCGGGTTCATATCCGTAAGCAACCATGCAACTACAAAAACGGTTTCCGTGCCCGAAATTCTTTTCAGTTCTTCATAAAACTCTTTTGCTAAAGCTGCTTTCCCATATCTATTTTGCATTTCACGCCTGCAACCGCCGTTAATTATAATAAGCTTACCGTTTTTGAGTCGTATTATAAATGCCGAATCCGATGTTGAAGATGGTATAAGCACATTTTCGCATATTTCGATACCTTTTTCCTTTATTGAAAACGGCAAATCAACATACTGCATTTTTATTGTGTTGCAAAAATAATTCTTTTTAACACTCGGCATATTATAAAGTATTGTGCTTGATTCGGTTTTCCCATAGCCTTGATTTTTATCTGCATAGCGAAATCCGAACTCGGAATTATTCCAAAATAGTATTTTGGGTTCCTGCAACTCAAAAAATTCTTTAGAGGCCGAACCCCAACCGTGATGGGATACCTGCACCGCGTCACATTTAATATAGTTGGGATACATTTGCATACAAGAGTTGCCCGGCAGTACACCCATATCTCCCAACCACAGGATAGTTGAGCCACAATAAGAATTCTTTATAACCAACGAAGCATCATTTTGATTAGTATAAACCGATGGCATATCATCATCTGGAGTATGTAAAACTTCAAAATCCATACCGCTAAAAGAGAATTTCATACCGCTGTGCGCTTTAATTTTAACCGCAGAATAATTATTCATAGCATTGCGGCAAATCCGGTCATAGCGATATGTATCATAAACAGTAAAAGGACAGTTGTAAAAAATATCTTCATACGGATAATCTTTTCCCGCTTTTTCATGCCAGCAACGAAAATTATTCCGTTCCTCTTCAAGCTTCTCATCCGGAATTTTTTCAGTTTCACATAAGTTTGACTCGTCCGGAAAATTAAAAAGTATGCGTTCTATTTTTATACTATCCGCAAACGGCATACGGTATAAATATTCAAGAACCCTGCAATGGTCGGTATGAGCATGTGTTAATATCCACAGCGGAACTATTACTTCTTTCTCCGAACCGCAGATTTCTTTCATTTCCTCATACATACCATTTATAAGCTCATAAGGCTCATAACGCGACCAATCCTCAATACGCCACCCGCCGTCAATAATTACAAGCCTATTGTCCGGCAAGTGTATATAATAATTCCTGTCGCACACTGAGCTTGTAATTATTGCCGGTGTCACCGTGTTTTTCTCATTCTCAGAATAAGCAAAACTGTAATATGGCTCGGCTATCAGTTTTACTGAATTCAATGTATCAATGCGATATACATAAATAATATTTTTCCCATTTTGATAAGAATAAAATATGTTGTTTTCTATTGTGTTTGAAAAACATCTTTTGTAGCCTTCATTTTCAAGTTTAACAATATACTCGTTTAAATCCTCTGTCGAGGCATTATTTATGCAGACAATAAAACTATGATCCCCACCCGCATAAACACCGATTGTTTCGCCGCCGCAAAACTCAGGAACATTTTCGGCAAATTTTGTAGAGTTATTTTCAATAATATATATTCCTTTTTTCGTCGTACCAATATTTTCAGCATTCATCACACAAGAACCTTTCTATTCTTTTTCCAAAGAAACAATTATTTTATCTCAATAATATTCACTAAAGCTACGCATCTATATTGCAAGAGCCGAAAGTAAGTATTTTCAAATAGATTTCTTCGTTTCAATTATTAAGGTTTTCTTCATTAAAACAGTTCTTTCTCAACCCTTGCGCAAAGGTAATGGTATACGGGCAAGTGTAATTCCTGCACTTTAAATGTTTCGGTTTCGGGCACACATACGCATATATCGCATATTTCTTTGAGTTTTCCGCCCGTTTTACCCGTAAGTCCTTCGGTAATAATTTCGGATATTACCGCTGCATAATTTATTCTGGTCAAATAACTTACAAAATAAATAAGCGAAAACAAAAACATAACCGTATTAGGCTTAAAACCCGCAATTATTGATTTATTTTCTCTGTTCATTTAAGCGTTACAACCTCGCTCGTAATTTTGGGATTTCTTCTCATATCCTGGACCGAAAGCTCCGGAACAACATTATATCTCCATGTCGTCTCCGAACCGTCAATCTCTATTAAGCCATTGCGGGTTATTTTTACAATCGCGCTGAGCGGTTCTTCGTAAAAATATGTATTCTTTGCCTGCCAAAGCTCAAATATATTGCGCCGATATGTCTCTATAGGGTCTCCGACAGCATTATATTTTGTAAAGTCGAACACCTGACCGTCAACATAGTGCTGACCATCGGCAACACGCCATACTCCGTTAAATACGGAATTGATATTAAGGTAGTAAATATTGTCCTTTACCGCCGAACAATTTCTGTGGTAATGACCGTTTATTGCCGCAATTACGGTTTTATCCGAAATTCCGTTTACCTTTTTAAATATTTCCCGAACCTTTTCACAGTCGGGGGACGAATCCCACACTCCCGAATAACTGTCGTGGCTCATTATTATGCAGTTAATATGCTTATGTGCTGCGTCTGTAAGAACATTCTCAAGCCATTGCAATTGCTCTTTCCCAAGACAATTATACGGGAAATTGCCATTCGGAGGGCCCCAACTTGCAGGTGCGTTATGTTCATATTTTTTTGTTTTTGGATTTACGGAATAGTTTGTATCTGTGCATACTATTCTGAAACCTTTAATATCAAAATAATAATATCCTACCGTGCCGTCCTCAATTTTTCCGCTCTTTGTTCCCCACACAACACTATCGGGACGGTTTGTAAGGAGCGGCGTGACCACGCTCATCGTATTTCCGTTTGTCTCAAGTTCATGATTCCCGTAAATACCGTATGCAGGAATATTGTATTTGTTTTTGAGATAAACATTTGTTATTTCCGGCGAGCCTACATAATCATTGCAGAAATCTCCGCCGTGTATTATAAAGTCAGAACCGCTTTCCGCTGCTCTTTTCAATATACTTTCCATATCTTGAACACCGGCTATATACATTTCCTCTTTATAATGCAAATCCGAAAAAAGAGTAAATGTAAGCATATCACTATCTTTTTTTATAGTTTCAGTTTTCATTTTAATTGTCTCCTTTACTTAACACAATTATATTTGGAGTTATCTTGTTGCAAAAATAATTATTTTGACTTTTTACACTGTTGTATATTTCAGTACTCACCTCAGTTTTTCCATATCCCATATCAGGACTGAAAAATCTGTACGCATATTCCGAGCAGTTCCAAATATTGTAATCCGCATTGCAGCGCTTATAAAATTCCAATACTCCGCCATCGTCATATCCGTGATTTGCTATCTGAACAATATCGCATTTAAGTTCTTTATCATAATTGATAATTTCTCTGCTTATTCGATCATTCATATTTCCGGTAAAAATAATCTTTTTATCTAAAATATCAATCACATATACGGTAGTTGCATCTCTTAAAGAGGTGAATTTTTTACCTTTCGGTGTATAAATAGGCTTTATGCTAAAATCTTCAAATTCGATTTTTGCTCCGTTCTCCGGTATAATATGATTACTGTTTAACGAGCAAATTTCATCTCTGAAACTTAATATTTCAGCCTTATCTGCGTTAAAATCAAATAAATCGGTATCAGGAAAATTGTAAATACAGTTCTCTATTTTTATCCTGTCATTATATTCCTGAGCACAAAATTCCGAAAGAAAACAGTTATTATCCGGGTTCATATCCGTAAGCAACCATGCAACTACAAAAACGGTTTCCGTGCCCGAAATTCTTTTCAGTTCTTCATAAAACTCTTTTGCTAAAGCTGCTTTCCCATATCTATTTTGCATTTCACGCCTGCAACCGCCGTTAATTATAATAAGCTTACCGTTTTTGAGTCGTATTATAAATGCCGAATCCGATGTTGAAGATGGTATAAGCACATTTTCGCATATTTCGATACCTTTTTCCTTTATTGAAAACGGCAAATCAACATACTGCATTTTTATTGTGTTGCAAAAATAATTCTTTTTAACACTCGGCATATTATAAAGTATTGTGCTTGATTCGGTTTTCCCATAGCCTTGATTTTTATCTGCATAGCGAAATCCGAACTCGGAATTATTCCAAAATAGTATTTTGGGTTCCTGCAACTCAAAAAATTCTTTAGAGGCCGAACCCCAACCGTGATGGGATACCTGCACCGCGTCACATTTAATATAGTTGGGATACATTTGCATACAAGAGTTGCCCGGCAGTACACCCATATCTCCCAACCACAGGATAGTTGAGCCACAATAAGAATTCTTTATAACCAACGAAGCATCATTTTGATTAGTATAAACCGATGGCATATCATCATCTGGAGTATGTAAAACTTCAAAATCCATACCGCTAAAAGAGAATTTCATACCGCTGTGCGCTTTAATTTTAACCGCAGAATAATTATTCATAGCATTGCGGCAAATCCGGTCATAGCGATATGTATCATAAACAGTAAAAGGACAGTTGTAAAAAATATCTTCATACGGATAATCTTTTCCCGCTTTCATGGGTTCTTCTTCAAATTATGTGTAAAGTCCAAAATACGGTATAAAAAAGCAAAAAGATGAATGGCGTGAAAGGCGAA
>CAKSGP010000045.1 GCA_934454745.1 uncultured Clostridia bacterium | reverse complement strand
GTATCACTATCAACCTTTACTTTAATGGAATATCCAAAGTTTTTAATAAAATTATTAAATTCCGTAAGCTTTTCATTGCTCGGTGCTTCGTGAACACGATAAATAAAGGGTAGCTCTGACCAGTATGCAGTTTCTGCAACAACCTCATTCGCCGCCAGCATAAAGGACTCTATAATACACTGTGACTTACCGCGTTCTTCCTTTTTTACCTCTATTGGATTTGCATCATCATCACATATAATTTTTGTCTCAGGGAAATCAAAATCTATGGCTCCGCGCTCTGTACGCTTTTTAGCAAGCTTTATTGATAGTGAGTTCATATCATTTAGTATAGGTACTAAATTTTTATACTCATCGCATAATGATTTATCACCATCAAGTATTTTATTAACATTATCATAAGTCATCCGTGCATTTGAACAAATAACAGATTCTGTTATTCTGTGGGATTGCATATTAGCGTCGCTGTCAAATTCCATAAATACACTTAGTGTCAATCTGTCAACCTGAGGATTTAAGGAACATATACCGTTTGAAAGCTTTTGCGGAAGCATTGGCAACACAGTATGGGGGAAATATACACTTGTAGCACGTTTTAAGGCTTCTTGATCAAGGTTTGATCCCTCTTTAACATAGTGTGTTACATCTGCTATATGAACACCTAAGATAACATTTCCGTTTTCTCTTGTTTCTAATGAAACAGCATCATCAAAATCCCTTGAATCATTTCCGTCAATGGTAAAGGTTACAAGATTACGCAGATCCTCTCTGTCCTGTATATCCTTATGTGAAACTGTATTTTCAATTATTTCCGATTCCTCAAGAACAAATTCAGGAAATGATTTTGAATATGAATTTGAAAGCAACAATCCGTCAAGACAGCCTGTGATGCTGTCGCTGTTTCCTAAAACCGCTAAAACTGTACCAAAGGGTTGGGATTTAGCCAAATATTTTTCTATTTTAACAAGAACTCTGTCGCCTTTTTTTGCGTTCATTGCTTTTTCTATGGGAACTAATACTTCAGCAAAAAATTCACGTCTGTCAGCAACAACAGAATACTTTCCGCTTTTATAACCTTTTACCACTCCTACAATCTGCTCATTCCCACGCTCAAGGATTTGAATTATATGTCCCTCTCGGTGAGAATTGTCGGTCTCTTTTTTGTCAATGCGTACAAGAACACGATCACGATCATATGCGCCATTCATTCCACTCATAGGAATAAATACATCATTACCGTCATCATCATCACATCTTACAAATCCAAAGCCCTTTGCTGAATTACAGGTTAATGTGCCTGCTGATACCTGAGAATCCTTTGAAGTAGCGATATACTTATTTTTCTTTGTCTTATATATTTTCCCCTCAAAAACAAGCTGGTCAAGGATTGCTCTAAGCTCCTCCAAATCACTTTTAGGTACGTTAAGTAAAACCGCAATCTCCTCTTCCTTAAGCGGTATATAATTTTCGTCTGATATAAATGCAAGTATTTTTTCTTTTCTATCCATAAATTCTCCGTTTTTACTTAGCTTTTCCAAATAGAGAAAAACTCATTCAATTTAAATGAGTTTTAGCATTTTTGCAATCTCCTCAGCATAATGCTTTGGAGTATAATCGTTTGAAACTTCAATTTTAAAATCGCAATTATCATAATAAGGCAGTCTGTCATTAAAACGCTTTTTGATGCTATCAAGGTCACTATCCTTTAGAAGCGGACGGGTATCACGAGCCTCTCCAAGTCTTTCTATTATGACATCAAAGCTTGGAGCAAGACTTACAATAACTCCGCCTTGACGGAGTGCTGTAATATTCTTCGGATTTAAAACAACCCCTCCGCCTGTTGAAATAACAGTGTCTGAAAGCTTTGAAACGCGGCATACCACACTATGCTCTATTTTTCTAAATCCAGCTTCACCCTCGGTCTGAAATATATCATTAATTGACATATTTTTTTCTTTTTCGATTACCTCGTCAGTATCTATTAATTTATATCCCAAAAGCTTTGCTAACTCCTTTGAAATTTGTGTTTTTCCCGATGCCATAAATCCGGTAAGAACGATGTTCATACTGCAAACACCTCTTTTCTTATAAGATCGGCAATGTTATCAGGCAGTTTAGTGTCGGTAAAAAGCTCGTAAGCAAGTATGCCCTGGTATATAAGCATATCAAGACAGTTTTGTGTCATTGCACCTCTGCTTTTAGCCAATTGTAAAAATTTTGTGCAGGAAGGATTATATATAACATCGACAGCCGCACAATTTTCACGGATAAAGTCAACTCCTGATAATTCCTCTATACTGTCCCATGGAAGTGCCTCCTTTTGCGATCCCATACCGGCAGATGTTGTGTTTATAATTATATCAAAGTCAGGTTTTATAAGCTTTGTTTTAATCTCATAACCTGTGGTTTTCAGTATTTCATCTGCTATTTTCCGAGCTTTCTGTTCTGTTCTGTTAAGTAGGGTTATACTTTGGGGTTTAGCCTTTATAATGCTTATAAGAATAGGCATTATAACTCCTCCACAACCCATAATAAGTACATTTTTATCTTTAACAGATATTTTTGCCTTTTCAAGGGACATATAAAACCCGTCACAGTCTGTATTATAACCTCTAAGCACACCATTATCGTTTACAATGGTATTTACAGCACCAAGAAGCTTCGCTTCCGGTGATATTTCATCAATATACTGCATTACTTCTTTTTTGTGGGGTGCAGTTACGTTAATTCCACGAAAGCCCATTGCACGTATTCCGAGTATTGCATCTTTGAGATTTTCAGGCTTTACAGTAAATGCTGAATATGTATAATCTTTATTCATACATTCTGAAATAAAATTATGCATTGCCGGAGAAAAGCTATGGTCGGCAGGATAGCCTATAACTGCAAGCTGTTTTGTTTGTCCTGTAATTTTCATAATAACTTACCCCAAATTGTTGTTAAATCCGTTTAAAAGACGTGTTGCATAAGTAGAATCAACTACTTCCCAATCAAAGGAATACGGTTTCATTCCTGATTCAATAAGACTTGTATAAACAGTATCATAGGAGCTTTGGGGGACGGTTGACGTATATACTTGATTTTCTATAAAATCGTGTATCATAAACTCAAGTCCGTCATCACACAGCTTACCAAACCGGCAATTACGCTGTTCGCTCTTATCAACCTCCTGGGATAGGATCATAAGCTTTATAACTTCTATAACTTTATCATTTAATTCATTATCAAAAATCAGTACTTTCTCAAGGAGTTCGTTATAATCCGTAACGAAACGCAGGTTGTAGCCTTCAAGCTGTTCAAGCTCACCGCTGTTTTTTGATGATTCCCTTATATTTGAAAACATATTCTCTTTTAATACGGGGTCATTTGTAGGAGAAAATGAAATCATAAGCTTTCTTTCCTCATCGTGATAAAGCATAGGATTAGGCATCAATGCAATATATCCACAAGAGGGACATTTAAACATATTTATTTTTCCTGCAAGTAAATCCGATTTTAAATCCATACTGTCTTTTACTGTTATTGAGTTCCAAACAGTGACATCGGACATCTGTGAACATTTCGGGCATTTGACAGACTGTTTCGTATTTATACTCATTTTAAATCTTCTTTCTTTTTATGTATCTATATACTCTTATTATACTATATCACGATGTAATAATCAAGTATTTTTTACCCTTATAAGTCATAATACGGATAAAAACAACGTAAGATAAAATACAAGCTTTTTGAAAGGACAAGTGCGATGAAAGGGTTTAAAACCTATGTAATAACAAAGAAAACTTTAATAAAGATTGCACTGCTTTTGCTGTCTTGTATTATTGCTGTTATTATTATTTCTGTTTTGTTTTTTAACGCAAAAAAAGATATTGCTGTAACTGCATTTTCTGATGATGCTAAACGAATACTTGATGAGGGTGTAATAAGCGATAAAAAAACAAATACAGTTAAAGAAACAGTTCAGGATATTATCGGTTTTGATGCTGAAAATCCTGTATCAATAATAAGCAGTTCATCATCTGCCTTAAAAAATACAAATAGCAGAGAAAACGCACCAAAAGCAACATCTGAACCTGAAATAATAAAAGATTACTCAAAAGAACTTCCTACACATAATGAAATTATAAACGCATCTGATTTAAAAATGAGTAATGCAACAAATTATGATGTGGATATAAACAGCTTATGTAAAGAACCTCTTGATATTAAGCTTAATATGAAAGATATAGAGGTGCTCATAATCCATACCCACACTACTGAATGTTACAGTGGAAATGAAATGACAGGCGAATCCGAACGTACAACTAATGAAAAATATAATATGTGCCGTATTGGAGAAATTGTATCAGAAACGCTAAATTCTTACGGAATTAAGACTATACACGATAAAACTATACATGACTATCCTACCTATCAGGGTTCATATACACGTGCATTAAAAACAATAGAAAAAAATATAAAGGAAAATCCTGAAATCAAAGTAGTGATCGATATACATCGTGATGCTTATGTTTATTCTGACGGAAGCAAGCTCCGTGTTGCGACTGATGATGGTGCGGCAAAAGCAATGCTTGTTCTTGGTACTGACAGTATGGGACTTGAGCATCCGTTTTGGAAATCAAACCTTACTCTTGCCGCAAAAATTCAGAATTCTGCAGAAATAATGTACCCTGAACTTATGCGTCCCATAAATTTACGCCGTGAACGTTTTAATATGCATATGAGCCGCGGTTCTATATTAATAGAAATCGGAAGCAACGGCAATAGTCTTGGTGAAGCAGAAAAATCGGCAGTTTATATCGGAAATGCAATTGCGGCGGCACTGATTAATGGCTGACCTTACCTTTAATATTCCGCTGTGATAAAAATACACCAAAAAGAATTAATGCTCCGCCCATTATCTGAGCCGTACCTACTATTTCTCCCAAAAATGCGGCTCCGAGAATAATGGTAGTTATCGGTTCTATTGTAGAAACTATTCCTGCAACAGGTGCTCCCTCATAGCGTATACCTATTTGTAAAAGGGGCATTGCACCAAGTGTTGTAATTAACGATATAACAGTGGCTAAACTCCAAGAAATAGGTTTAAAATCAAATGATATTCCTCCAACTGCTAAGCCAAATATAAAAATTGAAAGACTCATAATCACCATAATATAAAACGTCAATACAACGAAATCCATTCTGTCAAGTCCCGAATGGTCAATGTAAATAACATAAAAGCTATAAAATATGCCTGAAAGCAAAGCAAGAACTATACCAACCTTGCTCATTTTGACACTTATATCACTAAACATAAATATACCGATTGTTACAAGCAGAACGGAGCAAAGTGTAGCACGTGACATTTTCTCATGATATATTACAGCTGAAAGCAATACAATTACAATAGGATAAATAAAATGAAGCGTTGTAGCAAGTCCTGTTGGGATATAATTATATGAAAGATACAGCAATACAATAGGCAACGCACCGCCTATTACAGCTAAATTTATAATAGAACGCAATTGCTTATGCGTAAGGCGAAGGCTTTTTTTGTCTGCTCTTATCATCGCATACAGAACAGGTACAGAAATAAAACTACGCAAAAAAGAAAGTGTTATTCCGTTAATTCCGCCACGATACGCAAAAGAGGCAAGAATCGGCAATACACCGTAAAAAAAAGCAGAAAGAACTAAAAAAAGCTTGCCTTTTGTCACAAAATCACTCCATTTAGCGAAAAGGCAAGCTTTATTCAGTTGTCTTGGGCTTACAATTCCGCAGATTTAATATTATCATTAACAATCTGCGGTTTTTTATACATCTTTTTTTATTTTATACCAATATTCTCTTGCGGCAGCTTCAGTTTTATTGTCGCCAAATTCATAGTATTTTTTATCTTTTATATTATCAGGTAAATACTGCTGTTTAACATAGTGGTCAGGATATGCATGGGGATATTTGTATGACACCCCGTGTCCAAGGGATTGCGAACCACTATAATGTGAGTCCTTTAAGTGGCTTGGTATATCCCCTGTATCTATTGACTTAATATCATCCAGTGCCGCATCAATTGCACATATAGCACTGTTTGATTTAGGTGCAGTTGCAAGAAGTATAACCGCCTGTGCCAGAGGAATACGTGCTTCGGGAAGTCCAAGCTGTAAAGCGGAATCAACACAGGATTTTACGATTGTTACAGCCTGGGGATATGCAAGACCTATATCCTCTGATGCCATTACAAGAATTCTGCGGCAGATACTCGGCAAATCACCTGCCAAAATCAGTCTTGCAAGGTAATGGATTGCCGCATCAGGATCCGAACCCCTGACAGATTTTTGGAATGCCGAAAGTATGTCGTAATGGCTATCACCGTCTTTATCATAGCGAAGTGCTTTTTTCTGAGATGCCTGTTCTGCAAGCTCAAGTGTGAGCTTTACTTCTTTATCAGGGGTTATCTGCATCGCCATAAATACTGCTTCTAGGGAGTTTAATGCTTTTCTTACATCACCATTTGCAGTGTGTGCAAGATGAGTTATTGCCTCATCCTCAACCGTTAAATCAGAATCAGGAAAGAGTTCAGAGGATAACAGTTTAATGCCACGTCTTAGTGCAGTTTCGATTTCGTCAGCTGATATAGGTAAAAATTCAAAAACGACACTTCTTGATAATACAGCGTTATATACATAAAAATACGGGTTTTCTGTGGTACTGGCAATAAGTGTGATTTTGCCATTCTCCATAAATTCTAACAAAGACTGCTGTTGTTTCTTATTAAAATGCTGTATCTCATCAAGATACAGCAAAACACCCTCAGGTGCAAGAAAAGAATCAAGGGTTGAAGTTATATTCTTTATATCCGAAACAGATGCCGTTGTAGCGTTTAATCTATGGAGAGTTTTTCCGGTTTTTGCGGCAATGATATTTGCAATTGTTGTTTTTCCAACACCGCTGGGACCGTAAAAAATCATATTCGGAACTTCGTTATTTTCTATTATACGACGCAATAGCTTATCTTTCCCGATAAGATGCGTCTGCCCTACCACCTCATCAAGAGTAGTGGGGCGAATTCTATCAGCAAGCGGTTTAAGCATCAGGTTTCTCCTTAAGCTTTTTATCAACAAAATCAACCAGTTTATTAACGTCCTCTTCGGAAATCGTAGTCATCTGCGAACGGATACAGCCAGATATTTTATCAAGATTTTCTTTTGCGGTCTCAAAATTTCCGAGTGCCGCCTCTACCTGCGCTGCATGATACCATGCCTCAATAAATTTAGGCTCCTTTTCGATAATCGAATCCGAAATCTCTTTTGCTTTTTCATATTCGCCTCTGTTATAGTAGCAAATAAGCAAATTATCGCATATATCACGGTCATCATTTGCGTAATCGTAGGCCTCAAGACAAAATTCGAAAGTATCATCAGAAAGAGGTGCTTTTAATATTTTGAAATAGCCTAAAAGACCATAAAGCGTCATAGTACGGTAACCGTCATTATAAAGCTCAAGAGCATCATTATATGCTTCATCAAGATTGCCTGTTTTATAGTAGCACATACATCTTTGAACAGTTGCAAGGTTGCGGTTTTGCGGCTTCATTTTATGTGAAAGGAGCTTGTCCATCACATTTTTTGCCTTTTCAAAGTCACCCGAACGCAAAAGAATATATGCGTATTCTGTCTGTGAATCGAAAGTATATCCTAAATATTTCAAGGCTTTTTCATAGCATCGCTTTGCCTCATCAAACTTACCGTCTGAAAAAGCTTTTCTGCTTTTTATTTGATATGCAAGAGGCACACCTTTGGCAAAAGCATAGGCAAGGACAGCAAGTGATACAACTATTCCTACATACAAGTTTGTTTTAAATGCAAAAACCACTGCTGCAATGGCCGCTATAACAAATATAAATTTCATTTTCTATCCCTCTCGGTATTAGAATTCTGCTGTTCCGACAGTTCTCGGGAACGGCAATACGTCACGGATATTCTGCATACCTGTTATATACATAACCGCACGTTCAAAACCAAGTCCAAATCCTGAGTGTTTATTTGTACCATATTTACGTAAATCAAGGTACCAATCATAGTCCTTTGGATCAAGTCCCATTTCCTTCATTCTTTCAACAAGAACATCGTAATTTTCTTCCCTCTGACTTCCACCTATGATTTCGCCTATACCTGGGACAAGAACATCCATAGCGGCTACTGTCTTTTTATCGTCATTAAGCTTCATATAGAATGCTTTTATCTCCTTGGGGTAGTCTGTTACCATAACAGGACGCTTAAATACAGTTTCAGTTAAGTAACGCTCGTGCTCTGTCTGTAAATCACTTCCCCATTCTACCTTGTATGCGAATTCATCGTTATGCTCTTTTAATATGTCAATTGCCTCTGTATATGTTACGTGTGCAAAATCGTTTGATACAACGTTATTTAATCTGTCAAGCAAGCCCTTGTC
>CAKSGP010000044.1 GCA_934454745.1 uncultured Clostridia bacterium | reverse complement strand
TACACTTCAACCATACGTGCATACGGAGATTTTACTGACTATTGGGAATATGATTACGGCTACGGCATTATTCCGTGCACTGCAAAGGTGATTGCAGGTCAGAACGGCGTGGGTATATACACAAAGAACAGCTACGGCAAGGGAGATGTTTTTATAACTAACCCGATGCTTCCCTGTGACTATTCCGTTACAGAGCTGACTCGTGGTGAAAGCGGCGAGCCCATGGCGTTTTCAACTGCCGGTGCGGAAAATTTACTCCGTAACTATTTTGCAGAGTATGTATCAAAAAAGAAATACGGCTTTGCGGCGGAACGCACATTTGGTTCCTTTGCGACAAGTCCTGCCGCCTGGGAGCTTCATTATGAGGATATAACCGGCATAGAGAATAAATCTCTTATTGATTTTGCTAAATACTGTATGAAAAACAATCAGATGCCGTCGTTTACGCTTATAAGAAACGCATATACATGGTTTAAGCGTGCAGAGAGCATAACATATCTTGAGTATGATAATGGTTTTAAAAACGATGCTTATGAGAACGCATATTGCAGCGGAACACATATAGTATCCGGAGGAGAATGGCTTGAGCTTGATGGTTACAGTGATACAGAAAGCTATTTTGAGGATAATCCTGAATATACAAAGCGTGCATATCCTTTTATAACCGATTGGAACGAGGACGGAAACTTTGATATTATAAGCGGCAGTGCCGATGGTAAAATATATTATTTTGAGGGCAGAGGAATGAAAAACAACTACGAGGTCGGTGCCCCCACATATTTTACAGATGAGGAGGGTAATGCACTTGATGTAGGCGGTTATTCGTCACCTGTTATCTTTGATATAAATGGTGACGGCAAGGGTGAGATAGTAACAGGTGCCGAGGATGGAATAATAAGAGCGTACCAGTCCCAAAAAACGGATAAAAATCCGAATTCAATGGCATTTTCATATATAGGCGAGGTAATAAACACAGGGCTTTGCGATTCGATGATTGACTGCGGATTTTTAAATGATGATAATATAGTTGATATTGCCGTAGGCTCAAGAACGGGCGAGATGCGTGTTTATTACGGCTATACAGAGGACGGCAAAAACACACTGTATAATGACTATGTTCCTGTAATTACAAATGAAGTATGGGCATCACCCTGTATTCATAAGGGACAGCTTTTTAGCGGTTCTCTTGAAGGTTATGTATCAAGCTATTACTTTGAGGACGGCATATATAAAAAAGGCGAATATCTTAAAGCTGATACAAATTCACGCCGAGGGGATAATCGTATAACAATCGGAATGAATAGTGTACCCAGATATTACGATATAGACGGCGACGGCGATGATGATTTAATATGCGGAAGTCTTGAATATGGTATGGCATACCCTATGGACAGCGAGTATTTCCAGTACAAAGAAGAGCTTGATAAACAGCTTAAATATTGTAAGGATAATGGAATATATGTAGGCGTGCACGGCTTGACGCATAAGTACGCATCACCAGAGCAGGAGTCAAAGGAGCTTGGATACCATAAAGCATTGTTTGAAGACTTAGGACTTGATTGGGGAAGTGTGGGGATAAATCAACACACCTGGTTTACAAGCAACTATGGATACGACGGAAGCGGAATAAACGGATATAATCCCGATTATGACGGAACATTTAAGGCACAAAGCGACTTGGGACTTTTATGGAACAGCGGATCAACCCTTCCTGAAAGCAGTGCAGTGCCTCAGGACTGTGGGGAGAATGCAATACCTATGCCTATGTATCTGCCAAAGACCGATTATCTCATCCTTGAGCCTTGCAATACACCTCACGGCGACGGGACCCATACCTATACAAGTGTAAAGTATGAAATGCCTTTGTTGTTCTATAATCACTGCGATTATATGTATGATGATAAAAACGGACAGAAAAAAATATCCGACAAGGTTGGAGAGCTTGTAGATAAGTATGACTATATGTTTGTAGGTGAGGATCAGCTTGCAAAGGCAGTATCCGCATCATATAACACGGATATAAGGGTTGACTGTGATGGTGGTGTAATAACCGTCAGTAAAAGCGTCAGAAACACTGAGAGAAAGCTATATGATGAGGATTATACGGACTGTGTGGGCGTAAGAATAATTTTTGCAGATGATGAAAAGGCATCAGAATATAAAACAGATGCAAATGTATATCGTACAAAGGACAATGCAATCTGTGTATCACTTGATAAAACCGTAACCATAGAAAAGGGCGAAAATGATGGACTTAATATCAATGGTATTAATATCCCAGCCAAGGTTAAGCTTAAACAAGATAGTGCAGTTATAGATTTTTGTGATGACGGAATGATGTCTGTACGTGTCAAGGGAACTGCTACAACTCAGGATGAGGGTTGGAGCGTTACAAAGGACGGCAAGGACACTGTATTTGTCAAATTCGGAAAAGCCGAAAAGCTTAAAATCACAAAAAAATAATATTAGAAGTACGGGACAAAATTATGGATAAGATTACAATTAGGTTAGAGAAAAAAGAAGAATACAGAGAAGTAGAAAATTTAGTAAGAGAAAGCTTTTGGAATGTATACCGCCCGGGATGTCTGGAGCATTATGTGCTAAATCAGCTTCGTAACGATCCGGCATTTGTATCGGAGCTTGATTTTGTTATGGAGAAGGACGGGAAACTGATTGGTCAGAATATGTTTATGAGAGCATCTATAAAGGCAGATGATGGCAGAGATATTCCGATTATGGCAATGGGACCCATATGTATTACACCGGAACTGAAAAGAAAAGGCTACGGAAAAATGTTGTTGGATTATTCTTTGGAAAAAGCTAAAGAGCTTGGCTGTTGTGCGGTATGCTTTGAAGGAAATATTGATTTCTACGGTAAAAGCGGATTTACTTATGCAAGTAAATTCGGTATTCGTTACCATGATATGCCCGAAGATGAGGATGCGTCATTCTTTTTGTGCAAGGAACTGACCCCGGGGTATCTTGACGGTGTTACAGGCGAATATACACCGCCACAGGGCTATTTTGTTGACGAGGCAAAAGCCGAGGAATTTGATAAAGAATTTCCATATAAGGAAAAGCTAAAGCTTCCTGGTCAATTATTTTAATGGACTATTAATAAGGCTGAAATTAAGGGGTATTTTGCCCCTTAATTTTAACTTTTAAGATTGGAGGAGAATTGAAATGAAAAAATCAATATGCGGTGCTGATTGTGATAACTGCGGTTACGGAAAAAATAACGGATGCATGGGCTGTCAAGAGTCTAATGGCTGTCCATTTGGAAAAGATTGCTTTGTTGCAAAATACATAAAAATCGGAGGTATGGAAAGCTTTAACTTATTTAAAAAGCAATTAATTGATGAGTTTAACGAGCTTAATGTTCCCGGTATGCCAAAGATTAATGACCTTTTGCCGTTAAATGGTGCATTTGTGAATTTGGAATATCCTATGCCTAACGGAAATACTGTCAAGATGCTTGATGATGAGGAGATTTATCTCGGGAATCAGGTTGAGTGCGAATTCAATGACGGGGAGCTGATTAAATGCTATGGATTAGTTGCAGGAATGGAGTTTCTCTTAGTCTGTGAATACGGTATAAATTGTTCGGACCCTAAAATTGTAGTGTATAAAAAAAGATAGAAAAGCATTAACCATACCATTGACTTTTATCGAAATATGTAGTAAAATATGATTAAGTAATTATGTAGAGAGGAACTGATCAAATGAGCAGGAAGTTTTTTACATCCGAATCGGTTACAGAAGGACATCCCGATAAAATTTGTGACCAGGTTTCAGATGCTATTTTAGATGAGATTATTAAAAATGACCCTATGGCACGTGTTGCCTGCGAAACAACCTGTACAACAGGTATTATTTCAATAATGGGCGAGATAACAACAAATTGCTACGTTGATTTTGCAAAGGTTGCAAGAAAGGTTGTGCTTGATATAGGCTATGACCGTGCAAAATTTGGCTTTGACGGGACAACCTGTGCTGTTGTAACATCAATTGATGAGCAGTCGCCTGATATTGCACAAGGTGTAAATGATGGTTTTGAAAATCGCGAGGCAGGCGGCACTGACAACTACAATTCAACAGGTGCAGGCGATCAGGGTATGATGTTTGGTTATGCTTGTGATGAAACTCCCGAGCTTATGCCTATGCCGATCCATCTTGCACACAAGATGGCAAAGAAGCTTACGGAGGTACGTAAAGACGGCGTTTTGGATTATTTGCGTCCTGACGGCAAAACACAGGTTACAGTTGAATATGATGGGGATAACGTTCCCAAAAGGGTTGATACTATTGTTGTATCAAGTCAACATTCGCCTGACGTTTCGATTGAAAAACTTCGTGAGGATATTATCCGTGAAGTAGTTATGCCTACTGTTCCGCAAAATCTTATTGATGAGGACACAAAGTTTTATATTAACCCCACAGGTAGATTTGTTATAGGCGGTCCTCAGGGCGACAGCGGTCTTACAGGCAGAAAAATCATTGTAGATACCTATGGCGGTTATGCACGTCACGGCGGCGGAGCGTTCAGCGGTAAGGACCCCACAAAGGTCGACAGAAGTGCTGCTTATGCTTCAAGATGGGTGGCAAAAAATGTTGTTGCCGCAGGTCTTGCAAAGAGGTGTGAAGTACAGCTTGCTTATGCTATCGGTGTAGCTAAGCCTGTATCGGTTATGGTTGATACATTCGGCACAAACACTGTAAGCGAGGAAAAAATTGAGGCGGCTATTGCAAAAGTATTTGATTTAAGACCATATGCTATTATTGAAGCACTTGACTTAAGAAAGCCTATATACCGTCAGCTTGCCGCTTATGGTCATATGGGACGTGAGGACTTAGGCGTTCTTTGGGAGAAAACTGACAAGGCAGAAGCATTAAAAGCTGCAGTTTCAGCTTTATAATATTTCAGAAAGGTTGATATTGATATGGCAGAAGAAGAGAAAAATGGTTGCACATCTTGTGGTGAGGGTTGTTCCTCATGTAGTGAGGGCGGATGCTCGTCATGTGGTGAGGGTTGCTCATCTTGCAGTGGCAGTGAGCCGGAAAGTCTTTTAGTTCCTGGAAATACTTTTTCGGATATAAAGAAGGTAATAGCTGTCCTAAGCGGTAAAGGCGGAGTAGGAAAATCTCTTGTTACATCCCTTATGGCATCAATAATGCGTAGCAGAGACAAAAAGGTAGCTGTTCTTGATGCGGATATAACAGGTCCCTCTATTCCTAAAATGTTCGGCAAGCCCGAAAAAGCAACAGCAAGCGAAATGGGAATATTCCCCGTAGAAACAAAAACAGGCATAGAGCTTATGTCGGTTAACTGTCTGTTAGAGAATGAAACTACTCCTGTTTTGTGGCGCGGTCCTGTTATTTCAGGCGTTGTAACTCAGTTCTGGCAAGACGTTGTCTGGGGCGAGGTTGACTATATGTTTGTAGATATGCCTCCAGGTACAGGTGATGTACCGTTAACGGTATTTCAGTCGTTGCCAATTGACGGTATTATAGTTGTAACATCTCCCCAGGAGCTTGTGGGAATGATAGTCGAAAAAGCAGTTAATATGGCAAATGCAATGAATGTTCCGATACTGGGGATTGTTGAGAATATGTCATATTTCAAATGTCCCGACTGCGGTAAAGAGCATAACATATTCGGTAACAGCAACATTTATGATATTGCCGAGAAATTCGGTATTAAAACCGTTGCAAAGCTTCCTATTCGCAGTGATATTGCAAAGTCTGCAGATGACGGCAGAATTGAGGATATAGAAATGGCGGAGCTTAAAGAGATTGCAGATATGCTCGATAGTATATAAAAAAGATGTGTCCCAAAAAAGTTTGACTTTTTTGGGCACATCTTTTTTTCAACAAAGTTATAAATTCTTATAGTCCTCCAGTATTTTCTTGTTTGGATTAAATTTATGAATGATCTTAAGCATATATCTGCGAAGCTTAAGGCTCATACACCAGAATCGGCAATACAGTCGGTATAGCTTGTTTTGTACGGATATATATTTTTCATCACGATAAAAGCCTTTTACAACTGCGATTATCTGTTCGTCCGTTATTCCGTATTCAAGAACAGATTGATTGTCACCGCACATTATGTATCCGTTTTCGTTCTTGCCAAGACAGCGGTGCATTACCTGATTTCCGTCAAGGCGTTTATAAACAGGTAAATCGTATTTTTTAAGTCCCTGCATATGGTAGCGGACAAGATGAACACTGTCACGGCGATGGCGAAGCATGGGATACATACTTGTTCCGTTAGGGACAGTAATGTATTCGCCGTGTTCCTTTATGTATTTCTCAATAAGAGTTTGGTCCATAATGATTTCTCCTAAAATTTCTTATGCTATAATAAACACATCAATTACAAATCCAATAAGATTTGGTAACTTAATATGTGTTTATTATAGCATTTTTTTTGGAAAGATACAATAGTAATATTAAAAAATCCAAATCTTGTTCGGTTGACTTGTAATTGATACAGTGTTATAATCAATGTATATTAAATTAAGTTTGGCTTTACATAAAGGAGATTATAAATGAAGAAAATATTTTTATTTACAATAATGTTTGCTTTTTGCACATCAACCGTATCAGCGGGAATACTCGGTGATATAAACGGCGGCTGGCAGACGGATATGGGCGGAGGTGCAGTATATACAAACGGAACATACAAATCCTCCTCCGGAACCTCGCAGACGGAGAACTATGTTGAATATACGCCAAACAGTGAGGCTATTCCCATAGTTGTAAACGGTGCCAGCGTTTATGGATCAAGGACTATAACATCGGCGGCTGAATATATGAAGAAAAACAGTCTGCGTCCCTTAATAGGCATTAACGGTGATTATTTTTCACCCAAAACAGGAATACCTATGGGATATACAGTAATTGACGGAGAGCTTTTCTCAAAGGAAAGCGGTATTCAGGATGCAGTAGGATTTCGCAAGGACGGAACGGGATTTATTGATAAAATAGGCATTGACGCATCTCTTAGCCATAACGATAAGAAAATTAATATTCAGTACGTAAACAAGTGGCCTCAAAAGGGATTTTCCTGGGTATATTTGCTTGATAGTAACTTTTCCTCCACTACAAAGACGGATTTTAACGCCTTGTATGTAATATGTTCTGCAACAGACGGAGATATGAGTCTTAATTCGTCAATGACAATGAGGGTTGACGAGGTATTTATATATGACGGTGCAATAAAAATCCCTGATGGCAAATACGTGTTTGTTATGGACCCTGAGGGCGAGGCAGAGTACTTTGACTTATTGGCAAATCTTGCACCGGGGGATACAGTAACCTTTGCAAATTCCGTCTATGGTGCAGAACGATACAATTGGAGTGAGGCGGAGAATATTATGTCCTCAATCGGCGGACGTCTTCTTAATAACGGAGCCATAGGTGACGGATTTGAAACAGGAATTGCACCAAGAACGGCAGTGGGCATAAAGCCCAACGGAAATATAATATTTTATACTATTGACGGTAGACAGACAGGATATAGTACAGGAATTTCTATAAAGTCCCTTGCAACACGCATGGAGGAGCTTGGCTGTATTGATGCAATTAATCTTGACGGTGGCGGATCAACGGCAATCGGCGGAGTATTCCCCGGCTTTGATGATTTTGTAATTTCAAACCGCCCCTCAGACGGAAGTCAAAGACGATGTGCAAATTACATCTTTCTTCAGGATTTGCGAGAAAAGACAGGTATTGTATGGTACGTAGACTGGCGTGAAAAGGATAATTACAACTACCTTGCAGGAACAAGCTATCAGCTTGAGGCTACAAAGGTTTACGATACAGGCAACTATAAAATGGAGGGACTGTCAGGTATTTCATTTTCTGTTGAAAACAGCGGAGATGCTATGGCAACAGTCAGTGACAGCGGATTCATAACCTTCCGTGGAACAGGCACTGTTAATGTGAATGTGACAGGAGAACGATACAGCAAAACTTTCAAATTCCAAACCTATGAGACACCTGATGAGATACGCATATTTGATGAATCTACGGGTAATGAGGTTAACGAGCTTGAAGTTGATGAGGGAGGTATGGCAAACTTCTCACTTGAGGCAGGTGCATTTGTAAATGGTACACGTCTTGAGGCGTACCCCAGCCTATTTAAATGGGAAACAGAGGGTTCTCCTTTAAAGGTTGACGAGGACGGAACTGTATCTGTGAAAGATGACGGAACACAGGGCGGTTTGGTACGTGTAACGGTTGGCGGAAAAATGAAAGAAATTCCCGTAAAGATTGTACCAAAGCCTGTATTTGCCGACATAAAAGGTCACTGGGCAAAGGATACCATAGAAAAAATGGCAGACTCAAATATTTTAAACGGATTTTATGAGGACAACGTCAGTCTGTTCAGACCCGACAGCAATATAACACGTATTCAGTTTGCCGCAATGGTTTCAAAGTC
>CAKSGP010000043.1 GCA_934454745.1 uncultured Clostridia bacterium | reverse complement strand
TAATGAAGAGGTCGGCAGTTCAATTCTGCTCACCAGCTCCAAAAAGAAACGGCTTAACTATGCGGTTATAGCCGTTTTTTTGTTGTTTGTTTTAGCAAATGACATCAATAAAAAATCATCACTATTAGCCATTGTTTTTCAGTGAATAGTTGTCAAAAAAGTTGTCAAATCAAAAAGAGGAGTTATTCACTCCTCTTGATGTTTCTTGATATTTCTTTATACGTATCAATTAAATACTCCTGTGCGGGCAAGTATTGTTCCCAAGATCCCGACAATCAGCCTGTTATAATTCCTATAATTATGCTCGCAACTATCGATAGACTCGAACAAGTTGTTGTGCAACTGCAACTTGCGTTAGTCATATTTTCACCTCCACTGTAATATATGCTAAATGCTTTACAATGGTGAAAACCCCCCGTATGGGTTTCCAATAAGTGAAAATATTTAATTTTACAGGTTATTTATTATAGACATAAGCTCGTCTTTTGTAATACCTGATGCGTATATGTTATAATACACACCGCCGCCTGACTTATATCCGTTAAATCCGTTTCCTGCCTCGGTAACTGTTCCCAATAGTGACACATCAAACAATGGGTGCTTTGATACAGTCACCCTTATACTTCCGCCGTTGTTTGTTACAAACATTAAAACGGCTGTATCGTCAACAGGGAGTCCGTTAGAGCCTATTTCAAATTCAATAGTATCTGCTCCCACGTATTTACACCCAAACTTTTGTGCAACATTTACCCCAAGATACTCGTAATACTGCGGGACTGTCCATTTCTCAGATACAGGCAAGCTTCTGCCTCCAACATTATATGAGGCTATTTCCGCATTGCTCACACTTGCATCTGTATCCTCTGTGGGTACAGCTGTCGGCATAAGTGTGTTTATTGGCTTTTGTGTTGGCTGGGGTGTTGTGACTATCGCCTTTTTTTCCGTTTTTGGAATTTGTGTAGGCTCTGCCTTTTCCCCTTCCCTTTGCGGTTTCTTTTCAACTATCTCAAACTGTGCCTCGGGAAGCTGTGTAGAAACTACTGTTTCGGAGATTACACCGCTTGTATCTGTTTCAAAGCTGTATTCGTGCACTGCGGCAAATATCATAAATGTCGCCGCAACAGTTCCGATTACCGCCTTAAAAGGTGTTATTACGTGCCGAGGCTTTTGCGGCTTTAGATTTTTCACCGCAAATTTAAGTTCATCCCTTGCGTGAATACTGTCAAATTCACGTTTATATTCTTTTATAAAATCTCTATCCTCCAATGGTTTAATCCTCCCCCATTGTGTCCTTAATCATCTGCCGTCCCCGGTGGAGCTGTGACTTTACCGTTCCCGGTGTTGCACCTGTGATCTTTGCTATTTCCTCTACCGAGTATCCTTCATAATAGTGCAGGTGAATAACTGTTCGGTATTTTACCGGGAGATTCATAACGGCATAATATACATCGCTTTTTTCCTCAGGAATATACGAAATATCCTCATCAAGCTCTGCTGATTTTTTAAACCACGCCGATGCAAATAAATCCTTTGTAAGGTTTATTGTAACACGCAAAAGCCACGCTTTTAAATGCTCCTCACTCTCAAATTTCTTATTTGAGCTTATGAGCTTTACAAATACGTCCTGGGTAATATCCTCGGCGTGCTGGGCGGATTTTGTGCGTGACAAAGCGAGCCTGTAGATAGTATCTATGTACCTATCCGCAATTTCATCATAAGTATAACGGTACACTCAAAAAACCTCCCGTACTACGAAATACACATCAGATTCCGCCTGCAATAATAATACGATTCAACCCCGTAAAAGGTTGCATAAATTTAAAATAAAATTAGCTGTGCCACAAACCTTGTTAAAAATGCACATATCCACGCAATAGCACACTGACCGATTACAACAGATGCCGCCCATCTGCCTCCAAGCTCACGCTTTACTGATGATACTGCCGCAACACAAGGGGTATAAAGGAGACAGAAAACCAATAATGCCCACACGGTGTCCTGCGTCATAAAGAGAGCTGTACCGCTTGATAGGACACTAAGCGTTGATACAACACTTTCCTTTGCTATGAATCCTGCAATCAACGCCGTTGAAATACGCCAATTTCCAAATCCCAAGGGAGCAAATACAGGCGATATAACTCCTGCTATAACCGATAATATACTATCCTCCGCATCGTCTACCATATTCAATCTGAAATCAAAGGTTTGCAGGAACCAGATTATAATAGACGCAATAAAGATAATTGTAAAGGCTCTTTCAAGAAAATCCTTTGCTTTATCCCATAAGAGCATCATAACGTTTCTAAGTCCCGGCATACGGTAATTTGGTAGCTCCATAACAAAGGGAACTGCATCACCGCGAAACAGTGATTTCCGCAAGAGAAATGCTACAATAATACCTACTACAATACCGATAAAATATAAAGCAATCATAACAATTGCACTATATTTCGGAAAAAACATACTGGCAAAAAAAGCATAAACAGGCAGTTTTGCAGTACAACTCATAAAGGGCGTGAGAAGTATTGTCATCTTTCTGTCACGCTCGCTGGGCAATGTACGTGTTGCCATAACGGCAGGTACTGTACAGCCGAAGCCTATCAGCATAGGAACGATACTTCTGCCCGAAAGTCCTATTCGACGTAACAGCTTATCCATAACAAATGCCACTCTTGCCATATATCCACTGTCCTCAAGGAGTGATAGGAAGAAAAACAGCACGACTATTATAGGCAAAAAACTTAATACACTGCCTATGCCTGTAAATATACCATCTATTACAAGGGAATGGACGGCACTGTTAATACCCCATTTAGTAAACATAGTATCAACGCTATTTGTCAATAATTCTATCCCCAATTCAAGAACGCCCTGGAGATATGCTCCGATTACGTTAAAGGTCAGATAAAATACTGCCGCCATAATCAAAATAAACATAGGAATAGCAGTGTATTTGCCTGTCAGCAATCTGTCAATCTTGCGGCTGCGTTCGTGCTCTTTGCTTTCTTTTGGCTTTGTTACAGCGATTTCACAAACCTTTGTTATAAAAGAAAACCGCATATCCGCAATCGCCGCTGCAGGGTCAAGTCCCCGTTCTTTTTCCATTTTCAGGATTATGTGCTCAAGCATATCCTTTTCATTATCGCTTAAATCCAAGGCATTAAGAATATGCTCATCCCCCTCAACAATCTTGCTTGCCGCAAAACGTATGGGTATTCCTGCGACCTCTGCACGATCGCCGATAAGATTCATAATTCCGTGCAAACACCTATACACTGCACCGCCGTTTTCAGTTTTGTCACAGAAATCAATATCTGTGGGGAACTCCCTGTATCTGCCAACGTGCATAGCGTGACCTATAAGCTCGTCTATTCCCTCATTCTTGGCCGCCGAAATCGGTACTACCGGTATTCCAAGCATTGCCTCAAGCTCGTTTATATGTACTACACCGCCGTTGCCCCGGACTTCGTCCATCATATTCAGTGCTAAAACCACCGGTACATCAAGCTCCATAAGCTGCATTGTAAGATACAAATTTCGCTCAATATTTGTAGCGTCCACAATATTTATTATACAAGAGGGCTTTTCCTCAAGAATAAATCGGCGTGTTACCATTTCCTCACTGCTGTAAGGAGACATTGAATAAATTCCTGGTAAATCCGTTATCTCGGTATTTGGCTTGTTCCTGATTACTCCGCTTTTTCTGTCAACGGTTACGCCCGGAAAATTGCCCACGTGCTGATTTGCACCTGTAAGGCAGTTAAAAAGCGTAGTTTTTCCGCAGTTCTGATTACCTACAAGGGCAAATGTAAGCTTTGCGGATTTATCTATGGGTTCTTTTCCTGTATGTATATGATAACGTCCGCCCTCGCCAAGTCCCGGGTGACTTAAGCTTCTCTTGACACGTTTTCTCTCTGTTATTTGTTCCTCTGTTTCGCTTACAGGCACAACCTCTATTTTTTCTGCATCATCAATGCGAAGTGTCAGAGTATATCCATGTATCATAAGTTCAACGGGATCACCCATAGGTGCATATTTTACAACTGTTACTTCAGCGTTTGGAATGACGCCCATATCAAGAAAATGGCGGCGTAGCGAGCCTTCTCCGCCCACCTTTATTATTTTTGCCTTTTCCCCAATACCAATGTCACGTAATGTCATAACCCTACACTTGCCTTTCAATTTTAATCAAATATATTGTATCATAAAATTATCAAAATATAAAGACTTTTATCGAAATATTTTGAATATTATCGGATATATTCATAATTTGTTCTCAAAAAATTAACCAAAACCCCTTTATTCTTGTACCATAATATGGTATAATGTGCTTATAGAATCGAAAAATAAACCCATACGGCCTAATGAAAAGCCATATTACGGATAAAAAGGAGTGGTTAATATGTCAAAAGTACTGGTTGTTGATGACGATATAAATATCGTAAAGCTTATAAAGCTTTATCTTGAAAAAGAGGATTTTACCGTTTGCACGGCATCTAATGGCGTTGAGGCGCTTGACGTCTGGAAACGTGAGGATCCGTCTATTATAGTACTCGATATAATGATGCCAATGCTTGACGGAAACAGTGTATGCCGTGAAATCCGCAAATCCTCTGATGTTCCCATTATTATGCTTACGGCAAAGGGCGAAACCTTTGATAAGGTGCTAAGCCTTGAGCTTGGTGCTGATGATTACATAGTAAAGCCCTTTGAGCCAAAGGAGCTTATTGCTCGTATTAAGGCAATTCTCAGACGAAGCGAAACAAAATCAGCCGCTTCGGAGGATAAAATTGTAAAATTTGACAAGCTTGAGGTTAACCTGGTTAACTATGAGCTTAAGATTGACGGAAAAATTCTTGAAATTCCGCCTAAAGAGCTTGAACTTCTGTATTTTCTTGCATCAAATCCCAACCGTGTATTTACCCGTGAACAGCTTCTTGAGGAAGTGTGGGGATTTGACTATTTCGGCGATTCAAGAACAGTTGACGTGCATATAAAGCGTCTGCGTGAAAAGCTTGAGAATACCGAAGCAAACTGGCAATTAAAAACTGTATGGGGTGTCGGCTATAAATTTGAAGTACGCTGATATAATCGAGGGATTTTACTATGTTTAAAAGTATTTTCGGACGAATGTTCTGGACATACGCTGTAATTCTGATGTTTTTGTTCTCAACTCTTGCAGTGTCACTATCAGCACTCTTTTCACAGTTTACCGAACGAAAACAGATTGAAACACTCTCATCTGTCGCAAAAACAATTGAGCAATGGGCCGTTACACTTCAATTCGAGCAACAAGATGACGTTTCTGCAAGAGCGTTTTCAAATGTATTGCGGTCCTGGTCACGATTTACTGATTCGGATATAATACTCGTAACCCGGAATGGTGACGTTTTTGAGGGTAACTATCAGATACAATCAGTACCTAAGAGAGTGATGAACTGCATATCTAAGGATACGGTAGAAATTTTTAAATCTGATTTTAACGGATTTTATAAAACCAGAGTTTTAAGTGTTGCCTACCCCTTACATTATAAAAATGCGCCCATAGGTGCGGTTGTGTTTAACAAAAGTCTACCTGAGCTTCGCCACGATGTTATGGAGCTTTTGTTAATCTTTGTGATGTCCTCTATGCTATCCCTTGTTGTTTCCTTTGTTATTATATATATTCAGGCAAAGAAAATTTCAAAACCCATTACTGATATTAATAAAGCGGCACAGAATATTGCAAAAGGGAATTTCAGTGAACGTGTTGAGATTACAACGAGAGATGAAATAGGTCAGCTTGCATCTACCTTTAACTTTATGGCAAGTGCAATTGAGAAGTCAGATGCCAATAAACAGCGTTTTATATCGGACGTATCACACGAGCTCAGAACGCCTATGACCAGCATTTCAGGATTTGTTCAGGGTATGCTTGACGGCACAATTTCAGAGGAGGAGCGTGACGATTACCTTAAAATTGTACGTGACGAATCAGTCCGTCTTACAAGGCTCGTTAATGATATGCTTGAAATGTCAAAAATGCAATCGGATACATACAAAATCGACATTGCACCCTTTGATATTAATGATCTTATATGTTCATCACTAATAAGCCTTGAAAGCAAAATCGAGGAACGCAATGTAGATGTTGAAGTTGATTTCAGACCGGAGCATTTAATGACGCTTGGCGATAAGGACCAGATTAAGCGTGTGCTTATAAACCTTATTGACAATGCTATTAAATTCAGTCTGCCTGATACAAAGATTCTTATAAAAACATCTGTTGCAAACGGTAAAGCGCATATATCTGTATCAAACGAGGGCGATAAGCTTGACGCAAATGACTTAAAGCATATTTTTGACAGATTTTATAAAACTGATAAATCCCGTGAATGTGACAGAACAGGTGCGGGCCTAGGCCTATCATTTGTTAAAAACATTCTCCGTCTGCACAATCAAGCTATAACTGTTAAAAACGAAAAAAAACCCGACAGTGATTCTTATACAACAACCTTTGAATTTACACTGGAGATGAAATAAAGGCATATAAAAACAGATGCAGAACACGTATGTGTTGCATCTGTTTTTATATATTCTACTTTAGTGCCTTATTCTTCCATCTACCTACTTTATAGAATATAAAGTTAAGTATTGCACCAATTATCCAGGTTGCAAGCAGTGAGATTTGGATACATTCGCATCTGCCCACCGGCAGCTCTGGGGTTCTTGTAAGGTACGAAATTCCATAGGCAATAGGTACACGGATTACAACCGTAGTTATAAATGAAATAACCATAGGCGTTACAGTGTCCCCTGCACCTCGCATAATTCCTACAAGACTTTGGGTGACCGCCATTGCGATATATCCTACTGCAAGTATCTTCATAAGGTAATAGCTCATATCAACGAGCTCTTTTGTATCGGTGAATACTCCCATAAGTCCTTTTCCAAATAGAAGTATTATGCCTGTAATAAGTGCCGAGCATCCCACCGCAAGGAGCGTACCTTGCTTTGCACCCTTTATAACTCTGTCATAAAGACCGGCACCTACATTCTGACCTGCATATGTAGTAAGTGCAGCGCCAAATGAGAAGTTTGGCATCATAGCAAATCCATCCACACGCATTATAACAACGTTTGCAGCAATAAATTGCTCCCCGAACTGGTTTGTCAGTGACTGAACAACTATCATAGCAGAGGATAAAATCGCCTGAGTTACACCTGATGGCAAACCAAGCTTAATAATAGTTTTCATAAAATGAGCCTTCGGTCTTAAATATTTTATACCAAAATCAAAACTTTCATCCATTCTTGCAAGCTTTATAACACACAGTATTGAAGATATCATCTGTGCAATAACCGTTGCAAGTGCAACACCGCCTATGCCCATATTAAGACCTGCAACAAAATATATATCAAGCACAATATTTATTACCGTTGCAACAAGCAGATAAAGGAGTGCTGAGAATGAATCGCCAAGACCTCGTATAACACCGCTTAAAATATTATAATACGCAAGACCTGCTATACCGAAAAGGGAAATCAACAGATAATCAGCACAACCATCAATAATCGAATCCGGCGTATTAAGCCAACCAAGGATAGGCTTAATAAGCGGTGCGGCTATAATTATAACTATAAGACACGCCATTGCTGTTATGGTAATACAATTTCCTATGGCATATGACAGACTTTTTCTGTTTTTTGCCCCGAAATACTGAGAAACCATTATACTTGCTCCGGCAGATATACCTATAAAAAGCACGAGAAGCATATTAAGAATCGGTGCAGCACTGCCCACTGCGGCAAGTGCATTGTCGCCTATGTATTTTCCCACAATAATACTGTCAACAGTGCTGTAAAGCTGTTGTGCAATATTGCCAATTATCATAGGTAAAGTAAATATAAGTATGCTTTTCCAGGGTGTGCCTTCTGTCATATCGATGGGTGCAAAAAATTTTTTTAGCAAAATGTATCACCTCATATATCTTTTGGTTTATAGTACTGTTTTGTTTCTTCTATATACTGTTTGTATCTGTCCTCATAATATTTATCTGGGAGATATGATTTGCCGTATGCTTCATCTTTGGCTTTTTCGGCTTTTATTCTGAACTTAGCGTGTGCTTCTATAAGTTCATCCTCATCCGTATCATATTCAATGTATGGTGCATATACTCCAAACATATCAAAAACATCGCAATTGTAAAGATCTGCCATACGCACAAAAACGGATAAAGGCACTTTAGTCTTTCCGCTTTCATAGGCTGCAAGGGTATTCCGGGATATACCCAGTTTTTTTGCAGCCTCCTCCATAGTAAGATTCTTGCTCTTACGCAATAATCCAAGCTGTGTCGTATTTAACATTATATCACCTTTTCTTTAAAAACTCTAAGCAACAAAAACCCAGGATTCAAACCACTTTAACCAATTCTGCACATAATCATAGCTTACAAGCTGTCCGCTTATTACAGGGTAAAAC
>CAKSGP010000042.1 GCA_934454745.1 uncultured Clostridia bacterium | reverse complement strand
CAAAGGCTACATCAAAGCCATCTTCTACAAAGACCCCAGCTACTTCTAAGCCGACTACAAAGCCTACATCACGTCCTGCAACAGTGACACAGGCACCGCAAACGGTGACGTTGCCACCAGCATCAGGCAATGAAATAGATTCAGAATAACAAAAAAAGGGAACGTAAAAAACGGTACCGAACGTTTGACGGCAAATTCATACATTTTCTGATATGAACGAATCGCAAAAAACATTTACTAAATATATTGTTTTAGAGAAAATCTGCAAATTGCAGATTTTCTTTTATTAAATGCCGTCAAACTACGAACGAAAACCATCCCTCGAGTACAAACGTACACCACGGGATAACCCTCGCAGTCTTGCTGCTGGGCGGTTTTCGTCCGTTCTGCACTATTTTTTCGCATCCCCAATTGAGACTATTCGACTTTCTTTATAGTACCTTTTCTTTAAAGAAATGATAAAATAACAGCAGACAATGTATAGTCCCCATAACCCACAAATGCTCCGATATTTTAATTGCACAATTGCTTATATTTCGGCTTTTCTGAGGGATCATCCTCTCCAGGTGCTAAAAACGCACACTTTTCAGGCGGATAAAATTCCTCCATTGGGAACTCTATCCTTTCAAAGAGATCACATGGGTTATCGTCAGTTGCACCTACACATTCTTTTTGCGGAACACAGTAATCATAGCTTGGGATCAAAAGCTGTACCCGTCTTTCAAGCTTTACTATTGAAAATACACCTAATGATACGAATGCTCTTTTACATTCTCCGCCTATTACCAGCGCATCGTCAAATACTTTACATACCGAATCAGGTACTGATGCCAAATCAAAATCATCATCACAACAGCAACAGTTCTTGTCGTTGCGTATATCTACAAGCTTAGCACCTAATGTTATCGGCTCAACCACTTCTATTACCGCATACGGCATATTAGTCTTTTTCCAAAGCTGTGCATCAAAATCATTCTGCTTATACTTTGAAGAGAAAATCTTTGCATTCCCCTCTGAGCCAAACAGTATTACACGTTTATTAAATACTGAAAGACCTTCCACCATAGTCGGTCTGCCTACCCCTGTATAGACCTGGAGTGTTACCTTAAAGAAATACTTTAAATCAATTGAATAAAAACCTCGGTTAAACGGCACACTCTCTATATCGGAGAATACCCAAATCACTTCTGCTTTTGAACATTTTATGCTTATTGCACGGTCAACCACTTCCTGACCGCACTGGGTAAGATACACTCTGACATCCTCAAGACAATCCTTATCCCGACAGCTGTCAAAAATTTTATCGGTATGTATACAAACTGCTTCTCTGAAATTTGTACCGCAACAATTTTGCGGTTCACAACATTTATCCTGCATAACTATTCTCCTTTCTATGTTAGGGATTTACCCTTTAGAATATATTATGCACAATAAAATCTTATGTTCTTAAATTAGTTTTTATTTTAGCGAAAAAGGATTTATGAGTTCATCAACAGCCCCTTTGGGGCTCGATAAGTTTAGATGCAGAATTCACAAAACTAAGCAAAATGCGCATTTTTCGCATTTTGCCTTGCCCGACGTCGTACCCGTGTACTCTGAGGTTGAGTTTCGTGAATAGTTCAAAGACTAAAAAGAAATCTGCAAGTTTTTCCTTGCAGATTTCAACAATCGTTTATAATATGAGTCTTGTATTCCTTATACCTATATACTTTATTGCCTTTGAACGATCGGCGCTAAAGGCATCAGCCCATTTTATCTATTTAAAAGGACATCCCTCTCATACTTCTGTACTTCTGATAGGTAGTCAACGCTTACGCCCTCACGGCTTAGGAACTCTTCCCAAATATCACCAAATGGTGCAACCTTTAAGTCCTCCTGCTTCACCATCAGCTCTGTGAAACGGCTCTCATCCTGAAGTGCCTTCAGCTCCGCATTCGGCTGAAGCAATGCAAACAGCAATGCCTTCTGTACGTTTCTAACACCTGTTATCCACGCTGATATACGATTGATAGATGCATCAAAATAATCAGTTGCGATAAACACACGGTCCAAAGCATCATTACGCACAATTTCTCTTGCGATTTCCTTTGTTTCATCATCAAACAAAACAACATGATCGCTGTCCCATCTCATAGGACGTGTTATGTGAAGTGCAATCTTTTCATTGAAAAGAAGCAATGAAGAAATCTTATCCGAAACAAGCTCGGTGGGATGATAGTGTCCGTTATCCATAAGAGGTGTTATACCCTTATAGTCCGAATAGCTTAGACAGAACTCTGCTGAACCTACCGTATATGCCTCAAGACCTATACCGAATACCTTTGATTCAAGTGTTACATATACCTTTGACTTATCGTAAGGTATATCAAGTATTTCATCAAGTGACTTTTTAAATCTTGCTCTGGGACCAAGTCTGTCAGCAGGTATATCCTTGTATCCGTCAGGGATCCAGATATTTACAACGCTGGGCACACCTGTTTCTGTTGCAAAATTCTCTGCAATTTTTATACAACACTGACCGTGTCTTACCCAAAAGCTTCTTACTTCCTCATCAGGCGATGACAGGGTAAGTCCGTCCTTTACCATAGGATGTGAGAAGAATGTTGGGTTAAAGTCTATACCCATATTGTTCTTTTTTGCATAATCAATCCAAGCCTTAAAATGCTTTGGCTCAATGCTGTCACGGTCTGCACCGTCATCAATAACTCCGTAACAAGCGTGAACATTTAGTTTCTTTTTTCCCGGAATAAGCGAAAATGCCTTATCGTAATCAGACATAAGCTCGTCAATATTGCGAGCTCTGCCAGGATAGTTTCCCGTAGTCTGAATACCGCCGGAAAGTGATTCCTTTGAATCAAATCCGATAACGTCATCACCCTGCCAGCAGTGTACTGAAATGGGAACGCTTCTAAGCTTTTCAATAGCACTTTCAACGTCTACTCCAAGACCCATGTATATTTCCTTCGCACTTTCATATCTTGTCATAATAGAAAATCTCCCTTCGTATATTAATATAATTAAATATTAACACACATAGAGAGAAATTTCTATATCCTTATTTTGCTAAAATGTGTCCTTATTTGCCATCACGATATTCTTTCGGCGTAACATCATAGGCTTTAAAAAATACTCTGTAAAAATAACTTGTATTCTCATATCCCACAAGCCTTGAAATCTCTGTTATTTTCATATTCGTATTTGTTAGGTAGAATGCTGCCTGTGACAAGCGTTTTTTCTGCAATAGCTCCTTATAAGTTGTTCCTGTTTTTTTCTTTATCTCCTTTGAGAGCCAATAAAAATTGCAGTGCATAAGCTTTGCGGCTTCCTCAAGCGTACCGTCCTTATAATTATCCTCAATGTATCGTAAAATTGCAAGTACCGCCTCATCATTAGGTGCGGTATACTCCAAGGAATCCGTGTAGTTTAAAAGTTGTAAAAATAACAGTTCCATTGTACGCCGCATAACGCTTCTCTTGTTCTTTGTATCGTATAAAAGCGTCCAGATTAAATTTTCTATAAGATTTTGTATGGGCAGTATATCCGAAACCTTAAATAACAGAAAATCAGGTCCGCCACTACCGCAAAGCCAGTCGGAAATAAAGCCTTTTAGCGGAGAATCTCCGTCCTCCAACACATTTGTAAAGTACTCAAAGAACTGCGGAAGTACAATAAAATTAACCGCAATATCCCCCTCGCCTGCACGCTTTATTCCATGTTTTGCACGTCGGCTCAAAAACAGGAGTTCGCCCTCAGAAAGTATTATATCCTTACCATTTACAATATGGTGCGTTTTTCCCGAACACATATAGACAACTTCAACGAAATCGTGGCTGTGCTCAGGGAAATCAACAAATCGAACGTGAGGTCTTACAGTTATAAGCTTACCTTTTTCGAGCAAAAGCTCACTGTTAATAACGTCCTTTTTCTTGTTCATATAAAGCTTATGGTTTATTTTATTGTCCCCTGCAAGAATTTCTTTTTCCTCGTCGGTTATAGGCATAAGTTTATTAATAATTTTATAGTTTATCATAAAATGTATCTCTTTCGGATTATATACAACACCCGGGCATAACCAAATACCCGGGTATCACACTATTTCAAATTAGAGCATTGTCTTTAATCTATCATCAACTGCATGCAAGAAGCCTTCGGTATCAACCTTTGTCTTGTTTTCAAGCTTTGACATAGAATATAAATCACCGGTCATAACGCCGTCCTCAATTGTCTTTATTGTTGCCTTTTCAAGACAGTTTGCAAAGTTTACAAGGTCTGGAAGATTATCAATCTCGCCTCTCTTACGCAACGCTCCTGACCAGGCAAAAATCGTTGCAACAGAGTTTGTTGATGTTTCCTCACCCTTTAGATATTTGTAGTAATGACGCTGAACTGTACCATGAGCCGCTTCATATTCATATTTACCGTCGGGTGATACAAGAACTGATGTCATCATTGCAAGAGAACCATATGCAGTTGCAACCATATCCGACATAACATCACCGTCATAGTTCTTGCACGCCCAGATATAACCGCCCTCACTGCGGATAACACGGGCAACTGCATCGTCAATCAATGTGTAGAAATACTCTATTCCCTTTTCAATAAACTTTGACTTATACTCATTCTCATAAATCTCAGCAAATATATCCTTAAATCTATGATCATACTTCTTTGAGATAGTATCCTTTGTTGCAAACCATATATCCTGATTAAGCTCAAGTGCATAGTTAAAGCACGCTCTTGCAAATGATTCAATGCTTTCATCACGGTTATGCAAGCCCTGGATAACACCGCCGTTTGAAAACTCGTGGATTGTTTCCTTTGTAACATTGCCGTCCTTATCGGTCATAACAAGCTCTGCCTTTGCACCTCTTGGTACCTGCATTTCAACATTCTTATATACATCACCGTAAGCGTGACGTGCAATAGTAATAGGCTTTGTCCAGGTCGGGATATAAGGGACAATACCGTTTACTATAATTGGTGTTCTAAACACTGTACCGTCTAAGATTGCACGGATTGTACCGTTAGGTGATTTCCACATCTCTTTCAGGTCGTATTCTGTCATACGTGCAGCGTTGGGTGTGATAGTTGCACACTTTACTGCAACGCCGTACTTCTTTGTCGCCTCTGCACTGTCTGATGTTACCTTGTCGTTTGTTGCATTTCTATTCTCAAGTCCAAGGTCATAATACTCAGTCTTTAAATCAACATATGGAGTCAAAAGGATATCCTTTATCATTTTCCATATTACTCTTGTCATCTCGTCGCCATCCATTTCAACAAGGGGCGTTGTCATTTGAATCTTTGCCATTTTTCATTTCCTCCATAGTCGGATATATAAATTTAGGGATTCCGACTATTACAGAATCCCTCACCTTACGGTTACGCTTTTTTTACTATTTTCTTAGCAACAGGCTTCTTTTCAACTGTTTTTTTAGTTTCTGTCTTCTGTACCTCTGACGATTTAGCTTCTGCATTCTTAATTTCTACTTTTTTAGGCTCTTTCTTAGCTCTTTTCTTAGGTGCTTCTTCTTTCTTTGCAGCAGCCTTCTTAGCAGGTGCTACGTACTTTGGAATTGCATTCTTTAATGTATCAAGCTTTGCAAAATCACCCTTTGCTGTTGCAACACCTTTTTCAATTGCCGCATCAAGAGTAGTTTTACCTGCAAGAATGTCCATTAGTGCCTTTCTTGCTATATCAATTACTGCATCGTTGTCATGGTAATCATAGCCTTCGACTTCAATTTTTCCGTTTTCTGACTTAAAATATAATGTACCACCGCAGTCTTCATCTGATAATGTAACCTGTACTGCCATATTTGCAAGCTTTGACGCATCAACGCTTTCAAATGCAGTCTTTATCTTCTTAAGAGCATTTTCATAAGTCATTGTAGAAATTCTCCTTTCACTATTTTACATATATAGTATATATTAAAATCTTTTAACTGTCAATATAATCCCAAATTTTTGTTAAAACTATTTATAAACTACGGCTTTGATACATACTTTTTGTGATTTATACAGTCTTATTGATCTCCGCCGCCTTAAGTGTATTTTTCATAAGCATTGCAATTGTCATAGGTCCTACTCCGCCCGGAACGGGAGTTATCGCACCTGCAACTTTTTCGGCACTTTCAAACTCAACATCGCCCACAAGAGTCTTGGGTGCTATACGGTTTATGCCAACATCAATTACAACGGCACCCGGCTTTATCATATCGCCTGTTATAAAATTGGCAATACCCACTGCCGCAACAAGAATATCAGCATTTTTTGTTTTTGATTTAAGGTCCTTTGTTTTTGAATGGCATATTGTAACAGTACCGTTTTTATGCAAAAGAAGCATTGAGCGTCCCACTATTACACATTCCTTACCTGTAACGTCTATTCCCGATTCTTTTATAAGCTCCATAACGCCTGCCGGAGTACAAGGAACAAAATCATAATTGCCTGTCATTATTTTTCCAACGTTTACAGGATGGAATGCGTCAACGTCCTTTTTCGGATCAATAGCATTTATAATTGCCTCCTCATTAATATGCTTTGGTACAGGAAGCTGACAAAGTATTCCCGATACTGTGTTATCATTATTAAGCTTATCAATAAGTGATAATAATTCCGCCTCTGTTGTTTCCTCACCAAGCTTGTATTCAAAAGAGTTTATCCCGATATATTCGCAGGCTTTCTTTTTATTTGCTACATAAACCTTACTTGCGGGATCCTCGCCTACGAGAATTACCGCCAGCCCCGGGTTTATTCCCTTTGCTTTTAATGCCTTTACCTCCTCTTTCATTTCGTCCTTTATTCTGTCTGATATTTCTTTGCCCTTTAGTATTTTTGTCATAATTATTCTCCTCTTTTCTTTCTCTGTATGGCGGTATCAGACAGTGTGGCGAACGCCCTATTAAATCACTTCTGCCTGCCGCTATTAATGCTTCACGTACAATTTTATAGTTATCAGGGTTTTTAAACTGTAAAAGTGCACGTTGCATTGCCTTCTCTTTGGGACTAGTTGGCACATATACATTCTCAAGTGTAAACGGATCAAGTCCGGTATAATACATACAAGTGGCAATCGTCCCCGGAGTGGGATAAAAATCCTGGACCTGTCGGGGATTTATTTTATTTGCATTAAGATACTCCGCCAATGCCACAGCGTCCTGCAATGTCGAGCCCGGATGACTTGACATAAGATATGGGACAAGGTACTGGTTTAAGTTCATTTCATCGTTAAGCTTATAGAATTTTTGCGAAAATCGGTTGTACACCGAATTTTGCGGTTTGCCCATATACTTTAGGACATTATCAGATACGTGTTCCGGAGCAACCCTTAACTGACCGCTTACGTGATATTTCAAAAGCTCTCTAAAGAATGTATCATCTTTATCAGCTATCAGATAATCAAACCGTATTCCCGAACGTACAAATACCTTCTTCACACCCGGAAGCTTACGCAGTTTACGCAGCAGTGCAAGATATGAACTATGGTCAACTTTCATATTCTGACATGGCTTCGGGTACAAACAGCGTTTTGTTTTACAGGCTCCCATAGTTTTCTGCTTTTGACAGGCAAGCTCGCGGAAGTTTGCAGTAGGTCCCCCTACATCGTGTATATATCCCTTAAAATCAGGATCACTAATCATCAGCTTTGCCTCACGTATTAAGCTCTCATCACTTCGGGAGGTAACAATTCTGCCCTGATGAAATGCCAACGCACAAAAGCTGCAATTACCGTAACAGCCTCGATTTGCACAAAGGGAGAACTTAACCTCCTCTATTGCCTTTATTCCGCCTTCTTTTTCGTATATGGGATGATAATTGCGCATATACGGCAGGTCATACACCCTATCAAGCTCCTCTGTATCAAGAGGCGGTTGAGGCGGAAGCTGAATAAGATACTTATCGCCGTGTTTTTGTGCTAATGCCTCTCCTGTATAAGGATTTTGCTCCATATACTGCTCACGGCAGGATATTGCATAGGCTCTTTTATCATTTATACATTCCTCATAGGACGGAATTACCTTATATCCGTCTGCGTGGGATGAAATAAAACAAGTTCCGCAAACTGTCGTTATTTCTTTTACATCAATACCCATATTGAGCATATCTGCAATTTCTGCTATCTGTCTCTCGCCCATTCCGTACATAAGTATATCTGCACGTGAATCAAAAAGAATTGAACGTCGGATTTTATCTGACCAGTAATCATAATGGGCAAAACGTCTTAAGCTTGCCTCCACACCGCCTATTAATATCGGTATATTCCCAAAAGCCTCTCTTGCACGGTTACAATATACAATAGTAGCACGGTCAGGTCTGTGACCTGATTTATTTCCCGGTGAGTACGCATCATCACTGCGTTTTTTCTTATTGACAGTATAGTGGTTTACCATACTGTCAATATTTCCTGCACTAACAAGAACCCCAAGTCTTGGTCTGCCGAAGGCTTTGATTTCGTCGGCGTTATGCCAATCAGGCTGAGGGAGTATGGCAACACGGTAACCACGGCTTTCCAATACTCGTGAT
>CAKSGP010000041.1 GCA_934454745.1 uncultured Clostridia bacterium | reverse complement strand
GCTGTAAGCCCAGATTTTTCCTGTCAAGATCCCAAGGCTTTCCGGACTTTGTATGATCCATCAACGATGAATAATTTGATTCTGTTGCAATACCCACATTTATCATTCCTGCATTTGCCATATTTGACAAAACAAAGTCAATAATTCTGTACCTTCCCGCTATCGGGAGTGCACTGTTTGCCCGAATATCCGTTAACGGTGTGATTTTATCGTCACCTGTAAGGATAATACCCATAGTATCATTTCGCATTATTATTCATTCCTTTCAATCCCGATTTACGCTTGTATCATTGAACCCCTGGGAATATCCTCGCCATCAGCAACTGATGCGTTGTCCCCTACAAGCACTATTCCGTGAGTACAATAGTTTGATTTATATTTATTATTCTCTGATTCCGGACTAATGCCAACTCTTGCACCTATGCCTATTTCTGCATTAACGCCTATTACAGATTTTTCTATAACGGCATTGTCTTTAATAACTGCACCGGGCATTATTACAGAATCCTTGATGACTGCACCATTGCCTATTTTAACTCCGCTAAATACTACGGAATGTTCTACCGTTCCGTTTATTTCACAGCCTTCAGTTACTGTTGAGTTCGTTATTTTAGCATCATCACCTGCATAGTGGGGCATTAATGCGTAGTTCTTGGAATATATAACCCACTTTCTATCGTTTAAGTCAAACTTCGGCGGATTATCAATCAAGTCCATATTTGCCTCCCAGAGTGACTGGATTGTACCAACGTCCTTCCAGTATCCCTCAAATCTGTATGCAAGCATTTTTTCGCCGTCCTCAAGCATTTTAGGGATAATATTCTTACCGAAATCGTTTTCAGAGTTAGGGTCACGCACATCATCTGTCAGGTATTTTTTCAGAACATCATATTTGAATAAGTATACGCCCATTGATGCAAGATTGCTCTTTGGATTCTGAGGTTTTTCCTCAAATTCTGTTATAAAGCCATCCGTATCTGTGCTCATTATACCAAATCTTCTTGCTTCCTCCCAATCAACAGGCATAACGGCAATGGTTGTTGCAGCATCATTTGCAATATGCGCCTCAAGCATTTTTCCGTAATGCATTTTGTATATATGGTCGCCGGAAAGAATTAATATATGTTCAGGATTAAAGCCTTCCATAAATCCTATGTTCTGATATATTGCGTTTGCAGTACCTTTATACCACTCTCCCGATGCAGCACTTTGGTACGGCGGCAAAACATATACTCCGCCCATTGAACGGTCCAGATCCCAGGCATTACCGTTTCCGATATACGTGTTTAACTCCAAAGGCTGATACTGGGTAAGCACACCTACCGTATCTATTCCTGAGTGTACACAGTTTGACAGTGGAAAATCAATAATCCTGTACTTTCCTCCAAATGGTACGGCAGGCTTTGCCACATTCTTTGTTAAAGCTCCAAGTCTTGAGCCCTGGCCACCTGCAAGTATCATTGCTACACATTGTTTCGATACCATAATATCATCTCCTGTTTTATTTTTCTTTTCTTTTAATTATCATTGCACTATTGCCGTCAATGGGAACACTCAAAGTATAATCCATATTTCCGAATCCCTGCTTTTTCGCCGTGTATCTCATTTTATTTATACGTCTTGTACCGCCAAACTCCGTAGAATTGGAATGTAGGATAACCTCATAATCTCCGGGGTATGGTACGCCCAGCTTATAAGTGTATCTGTCAAGTGCAGTAAAGTTTGCCGCAACAATAAGTAAATCCTCTTTCTCTTTGCCCTTACGCATATATGAAATAACTGAATTTTCCATATCCGCATCATTTATCCAGTTAAAGCCGTCCCAGCTCTGTTCAAGCTCCCACAATGCCTTATTCTCTTTATATAAATGATTAAGCGTCTTTACGTAATCGTGAAGCTTCTTATGTTCATCAAGCTCAAGTACGTTCCATTCAAGCTCCTCATCAAACCGCCATTCCAAGAACTGTCCAATCTCTCCGCCCATAAACATAAGCTTTTTCCCTGGTATTGTCATATAATAGGTGAGAAATGTCTTATACGCATCAAACTTCTGCTTATAATCACCGAACATCTTGTCAATAAGCGACTTTTTGCCGTGTACAACCTCATCATGTGACAATGGAAGTATAAAGTTCTCCGAGAACGCATAAAACATCAAAAATGTTAACAGAGAATGATTGTCTTTTCTAAAGTAGGGGTCCATTGAAGCATATCTGAGTGTATCGTTCATCCAACCCATATTCCACTTGAAATTAAAGCCAAGACCTCCGTCATCAGGCGGTGCCGTTACCAAAGGCCAGGCTGTAGATTCCTCTGCAATCATCAAAAATCCCGGTTTTTCCGTACAAAGTGTACGGTTTACATTTCTTAATAAATCAATGGCTTCGAGGTTTCTGTTATCTCCAAATTTATTTGCAACCCATTCGCCGTCATTTCTTGAATAGTCACGATAGAGCATAGAGGATACTGCATCTACACGGAGTCCGTCTATATGGTATTCCTCTGCCCAGAAATATGCTGAGGAGGTCAGGAAAGATATTACCTCACCCTTTGCAAAATCAAATACCATCGTTCCCCAGTCTTTATGCTCGCCCTCACGCCAGTCTGCATATTCATAGCATGGTGTTCCGTCAAACATACGCAAGCCGTGTCCGTCACGGGGGAAGTGTGCCGGTACCCAATCCATTATAACGCTTATCCCTGCGGCGTGGCATTTGTCTATGAGAGTTTTTAACTGCTTTGGCGTACCATAACGTGAGGTTGCAGCAAAATAGCCGGTAACCTGATAGCCCCAGGACCCATCAAAGGGATATTCCGTCAGAGGCATAAATTCCACGTGTGTATATCCCATATCCATAAGATACGGAATAAGCTCATCTGCAAGCTCCTCATAGTTATAAAAGCTTCCGTCAGAATGTGTTTTCCAGGATCCTGCATTGCACTCATAAATATTCATTGGAGAATGAACTGCATCTGTATTTTTTCTGCCTTCAAGCCATTTTTTATCTGTCCATTCAAAATCATCTCCGTCATATACAACAGACGCCGTTCCCGGCCTTAGCTCGCATAATCTTGCATAAGGGTCCGAACGAAGATACACAGTATCATCAGGTGCAGTTATTGCATATTTATAAAGCTCCCCTTCTTTTATATCGGAAAACTCTCCTGCCCAAACACCTGAGCTTGCAATTTTTGTAAGCTCCATTCCGTCACCCTGCCATAAATTTTTCTCGCAAGCAATTTTTACGGATTTGGCATTTGGTGCCCAGACAGCAAATCTATAAATATTGTTCATTCTATGACAGCCTAAAAACTCGTAGCTCTTAAAATTTTCGCCTATGTTAAAAAGATATGTCTGAAATTCTGTTATTCCAAACATTCCTTTTGTTTTATCCATTTTCTACGCCCCTCTTTTGCTTTTATAATAGTTGTTATTTTTCTATATTATATCATAAGTGCAAAGTAGCCTATCTGCTTTGCTTTACACCGATATCAATAAATACATCAATTACAAACCCGATAGGGTTTGGTAACTTATTTTGTATTTATTATATCACAAATTTCTTTGTGAGTAAATACCATAAATCAATAAATTTATAACATTTTTTTGTGTTATTTTACTAAAAATGGTCTTTAATTACACCTTATGCCTTTTTATGACATTATATTTCCCATTATGCACTATGAAAAAAGAGGATTTTTACTTTTTGTCCCTCTATGCAAGTATATTTCTGAATTTTAAAAAATGTACAGAAAAAATTCAATGGTAAAAAAAAAACAGAGCCCGTTGCCTAACGCAACGGACTCTGTGTTTAGTTTATCTTAAGTGTTTCCCACAGTGTATTTATATATGAAAGTGTTTCAGGCTTAAGGTTGCGGTACGCATTCTTATTGTACTGTTCCTTGAAGTCGCCTGAGCGCTGATATAGAATATTCATTGCCTCCTCGCCCATTTCCTCGATATAGTCATTATTTTCATAGACCAATCTGTTAGGCGATGCGTAATAGGTATATTCTGCATTTGCAACTGCAGCTTCCTCCGACATCATAAAGTTTATAAATATCTCTGCAAGCTCCTTGTTCTCACAACAGGACGGAATACACATAGCATCCACATAATAATTAGTACGCTCCGGATAGTAGAACTTTAAGTCAACATCATCTGCCTGGGAGTCAAGCATAGTGAAGTAGTCGCCTGCATAATATGCACCGATTGCCGCCTCACCTGATGCCATCATATTAAAGATTTCGTCCATTACAAAGCTATACACAAGAGGACGCTGACGCATAAGCTCGTCGTGTGCCATATTCCAGACCTCTTCGGATTCAGAGTTTACATCCAGTCCCAGCTTATACATAGCCATACCGAAGGCATCACGGGAATTGTTAAATTGCAGGATTTTATTCTTATATTTTTCGTTCCACAGTAAATCCCAGTCACCGACATCATTTTCATCAACTTCATTTGCGTTGTACATAACACCTATAATTCCATAAGCATAAGGAACGGTATATTCCCCATCAGGATCATAATACAAGCTTCTAAAGTCCTTGTCTACGTATTTATAATTCGGTATATTTTCAAAATTCAACGGTAACAAAAGATTTTCATCTGCCATACGTGCTATCATATAATCCGACGGAATAATGACATCATAGCTTACTGCACCGCTTGATATTTTACTATACATATCCTCGTTGGATGCAAAGGTTGTATAATTGACCTTTACCTTCTGTCCGTATTCACGCTCATACCACTTTTCAAATTCACGAACAGTGTCAAAGCTACCCTCACTGCCGTCTGATATATATTCGCCCCAGTTATATACATTAAGAGTCAGAACCTTTTTACCAAATCCACCGTTAAATTTAAATACAGCACCGCCGATAACAGACACAGCAACCAAAATACTTATAATCACCGGCACAGCTTTACCGTGTTTTTCTTTTTCTTTTTTACGGGGTTTTTTATCACCACTGCTGTCTATAAAATTATTTATAAGCAGGAGTGTCAGGGTTACAAAGAATATTATAGTTGCCAATGCGTACATATCGGGAGTGACTGTTTTCTTCGTCATACCGTAAATACGTATGGGCAAGGTCTGAAAACCATTGCCGGAGGTAAAATAGCTTATTACGAAATCATCAAGTGACAACGTAAATGCCATAATTGCACCTGTTATTATACCCGGCATAATCTCAGGTAGTGTTACCTTAAAAAATGTACGAAATGGTGTACAACCCAAATCCTGTGCCGCCTCCGCAAGAGAATTATCCATCTGCTGTAATTTGGGTAATACCTGAAAAATTACGTAAGGCAGACAAAAGGTTACGTGTGCAATAAGCAAGGTCCAGAAATTAAGACTTGTTGATGCGCCGAAAAGTCCACCGATAAATACGAAAACAAGCATCATTGATATACCTGTTATAATATCGGGGTTTATCATAGGTATGTTTGTCACGGTGTTCAGTATGGTCTTGTACCATTTTTTCCGAAGTTTGTCAATACCGAACGATGCCGCAGTTCCCATAACCGTTGAAATTGCCATTGCAGAAAGGGCAAGAATGATAGAATTCTTTAAAGTTTCAAGAGTATTTTGGTCATGCATCAGTTCTTTATACCATTTCAGGGAAAAGCCTGAAAATACAGAAAGACTTTTCGATTCGTTAAAGGAAAATACAAGCAGTATTGCAATAGGAGCAAACAGAAACGCGAAAATCAGTCCTGTATATATTTTTGATGAAAGCTTCATATCATTCACCCCCATAAACAAGCCGTCCGGACAGGTATGTTACAATACCCATACAAACAAGCAGTATCACCATAAGTATAAATGCAATAGCTGCGGCAAAATGCAGATTATTTGCAACATACTGACCTTCAATAGCATCACCTATCAAAAAGAACTTACCATTACCCAGCTTTTGGGAAATATAAAAGGTGCTTATTGAGGGAATTAAAACCATAGTTATACCTGAAATAACTCCTGGCAGACTCAAGGGGAATATTACCCTGCGTAATACTCCAAAGCCATTACAACCCAAATCACGTGCCGCCTCTAAAAGCTTAGTATCCATTTTTGCCATAATAGAATAAATCGGCATTATCATATACGGAAAAAAGTCATATACCATACCGATTATAACTGCCGTTTCCGTACCGATTATATGAAGGGGTTTTATGCCTATAACGCCTAATGCACCGTTTAAAATTCCTGTATCCTGTAAAATGGTCATCCATGCGTATGTACGGATAAGAAAGTTCATCCACATAGGAATCATAATAAGCGTAACAAGCGTCTTTTGCGTACGTGCCTTTGCACGTGCCATAATATACGCAATAGGATAACCCGCTCCAAGACAGATAATCGTAGAAATCACCGCGAGCTTTAAAGAACGCATAAAAATCACAAGATACGTGCGTACCTCCACTGCATCCTTTCCGCCCTCGGTCACTGTGCTTGTAGCAGTGAAAAACCTTGTTATGTTTTGGGTAGTAAATCGGAAATTATTGTCCGTAAAGGCATAATATGCAACAAATAACAAGGGTACAACAATAAACAAAACCGACCATAGGGAGTACGGAGCAAGTGATAACAATGTCGCCCTACCATGTCTTTTTTGCTTCATCACTCCTCACCTCCCGGATCTGAAAGCTCGTCAAGCTCATTTGAATATGATGAATAATCGCCGAACATTCCCGAATATTTTGATTTTTTCATTATATGTATAGCATCAGGCTCAAGCTCAATACCTATACGCTCGCCTACATTGACTGAATCGGTAGTCTGTATCATCCACTTGAAACCGCCGATGTCTACTATAATTTCATTATGAACGCCCATAAATGTTACCTGGGTTACTTCGCCCTTTAACATTCCTGCATCCTCGGTCACAATATCTACATCCTCAGGACGAACCACTACATCTACGGGCTCACCCTTTGCAAAACCCTTGTCCAGACATTCAAAAGTATGTCCCGAAAAGCTTACGCGATAGTTTTCAAGCATAACACCGTCTATTATATTGCTCTCACCGATAAAATCTGCAACAAATGCGTTTACAGGCTCATTATATACATCAATGGGACGTCCGATTTGCTGAATTTGTCCCTCATTTATTACCACAACCGTATCAGACATACTAAGTGCCTCCTCCTGGTCGTGGGTAACAAATACAAATGTAATTCCCGTGCTTTGCTGTATCTTTTTCAGCTCCTGCTGCATATCCTTACGGAGCTTTAAATCAAGGGCACCGAGAGGCTCATCAAGGAGCAACACTTTCGGATGATTTATTAATGCGCGCGCAATTGCCACTCTCTGTTGCTGACCGCCTGAAAGGCTTGTAATGTTTCTGTTCCCGAAACTGCCAAGCATAACGAGATTTAGCATATCGTTAACCTTTTCTTTAATTTCTGCTTTAGGCACTTTTTTCTCACGGAGAGGAAATGCAACGTTTTCAAATACGTTTAAATGGGGAAACAGTGCATATTTCTGAAACACTGTGTTTATATTACGCTTATGGGGCGGTGTGTCGTTTATGCGATCACCGAGAAATATTATATCTCCCTCATCAGGACATTCAAATCCGCCGATCATTCGTAGGATTGTGGTTTTACCACAGCCTGACGGGCCCAAAAGCGTTATAAACTCATTATCGTGAATGTCAAGACTTATATTTTTCAAGATAGACTCGCCGTCAAAAGATTTAGAAACATTCTTAAGCTGAATAACCTTTTTCATTACACATTACCTCTTTCCATATTGTGGCAAAGCACAAAAAAGTAGTATGCCCATTGGGCATACTACTTGTAAAAGACACATACGTCCCCGCAAAAAAAAGCAGGGTTTTGTTCTCTCAATGGATTCAGAGTTTATATAGCAAAGATTACTTTTACCACTCTTATTGACCATTTCACAAGTTTATGCCATCTGGCATCGGTTTATAGTAACCAACTTATAAAACTTGAGCTTCTAACTCAATCAATAAGGCAACAGAAGTTGCCACCGCATCGCGCGGTTCTCGGCATTCGACCCGGCTGTCCGTCTGGCCTTGGCTGTGAGCACCCCGGCGCTCCAGCGGTCGCAATATCTTGCTTCGGAAAGACTCTTCGTCCGTATTCCAATTGAGATAAGCTATTTTAACAATTATTGACCTTGGTGTCAACCTCAATTTTCGACAATTTTTTTCGCAGCAAGGCACCCCGCAGTGTGCAAAACATGCGCGCATGCGCATTTGGAAAAGTTGACAAAATTTGCTCACCGTGCTAAGCTTTCAATAGGCAATCAGCACAGTGCCTCAAAAACGGATGTTAACTCCGTCCGGCCGCCTGAGCCGCTCTTTTCCACTTGCTTCAGAGCACACGGAGCTGCCCGGCGCTGCTTGCGCGGCGGCACGCGCCGTGGCACCGGCTTGGAGTGTCGGCTGGGAATAACCGAAATTACAGACAGCTCACATTGTGTCTTGAAGGGAGATTGAGCATGAAGAGGTTTCTTTTCATCCTGCTTGCGGCAGCGCTGCTTTTTGCAGCCGGCTGT
>CAKSGP010000040.1 GCA_934454745.1 uncultured Clostridia bacterium | reverse complement strand
GAATTGTATCGGAAATACGTCCCCAACGGCGGTGCATCTATTTTCACATTTGAGATAAAGGGCGGAGTGGGAGAAGCCCATAAATTTATTGACAGTCTGGAAATATTCTCGCTCCTTGCCAATGTCGCAGACGTTAAGAGCCTTGTAATTCACCCGGCAACGACTACACATAGTCAGCTTACACAAGAGGAGTTATATGATCAGGGAATTAAACAGTCTACAATCCGTCTATCAATAGGAACAGAACACATAGATGATATTATTGCTGATTTACAGCGGGGCTTTGATGCATTGAAATAATAGGAGGTTTTATTATGGCAAACATATATACATCGGCAGACCAATTAATAGGCAGAACGCCTCTTTTAGAGCTTACAAATATTGAAAAGTCCCTTGGACTGAAAGCAAAAATCCTTGCAAAACTTGAATATCTAAATCCTGCAGGTTCAGTAAAGGACCGTATTGCAAAGGTGATGATTGACGATGCAGAACAATCGGGGAAGCTAAAGCCTGACTCTGTAATAATTGAGCCTACATCAGGCAACACCGGAATAGGACTTGCGTCGGTAGCGGCAGCAAGAGGGTACAGAATTATTATTGTAATGCCCGAAACAATGTCGGTTGAACGCCGTCAGCTTATGAAGGCTTATGGTGCGGAGCTTGTTCTCACAGAGGGAGCAAAGGGAATGAAAGGTGCAATTGCAAAAGCTGAGGAACTTGCAAAGGAAATCCCTAACGGCTTTATCCCCGGCCAGTTTGTAAATCCGTCAAACCCAAAGGCACACAGGGAATCCACAGGTCCTGAAATTTATAAGGATACAGAGGGAAAGGTGGATATTTTTGTTGCCGGTGTAGGCACAGGCGGCACTATTACAGGTGTTGGCGAATACTTAAAATCAAAAAATCCATCAGTGAAGGTTGTTGCGGTTGAGCCTGAAGCTTCGGCAGTCCTTGCAACTGGCGTTCCAGGTCCCCATCAAATTCAGGGTATAGGCGCAGGATTTGTGCCGGAGGTTTTAAATACATCAGTATATGATGAAGTTATACCGGTAGCAAATGAGGATGCCTTTACCACAGGAAAACTTATTGGCAAAAAAGAAGGCGTACTTGTAGGCATTTCATCGGGTGCGGCAGCACACGTGGCAATCGAGCTTGCGAAGCGTTCGGAAAACGAGGGAAAAACAATAGTTGTGCTTTTGCCTGATACAGGCGACAGATATCTGTCAACAGCATTGTTTGCAGAATAAACCATATAAGAGGTGATAGATTTGATGATTTCAACACGGGGACGGTACGCTTTAAGGGTATTGATAGACCTTGCTGAAAATTCCGATAAAGGATATGTGCCTATGAGAGAGGTAGCACAAAGACAAGGCATATCGCTGAAATATTTGGAACGCATTATTCCTGTACTGTCCAAGAATGGATTTATTGAGGGAATACAAGGCAAATGCGGCGGATACCGTCTTATAAAAGAACCCGAGGAGTGTAAAATAGGCGATATTTTGCGGCTTACGGAGGGCGATCTTGCCCCGGTAGCTTGTTTAGAGAGTGGTGCAAAGCCCTGTGAACGTGCATATAAATGCCGTACCTATCCTATGTGGGTTGAATTCTATCGAATCGTAAATGAATATTTTGACTCTAAAACTCTTGCAGACGTAATTAATACGGATATGGCGGATAATTATTCCATCTAATAAAAGAAGCGGCAATATATGCCGCTTCTTTTATTAAATCTCATCAATTGTTTTAATCAGATTTTCACATACAGTCTTAATTCTTGCCTTGTATGTGTCTACGTCCTGCTTAATCTTAAGCATTTCCTGATGCTTCTTTATATGCTCCTCGTCTATTTGCCGTGCAAGACGTGTTGCGTCAAGCTTGGCACGGTTTACGATGGCCTCTGCCTCCATATTGGCATTGTTTTTCATATCCTCTGCTGACTGGCGTGCAACCTCCAACGAACGTTGCATTGTTTCCTCAATCTCTTTGTATCGGTCAACAGTTTCCGTAAGCATAGTGATTTTTTCACGCAGAGCCATATTTTCCTTGCAAAGGGTATCGTAATCCTGAATAACTATATCCAAAAAATCATCAACCGCATCGCAGTCATAGCCTTTAAGCTTTTTTTCAAATTCCTTATTCTGAATATCAACAGGTTTTAACATATATATCAAAGTCCTTTCATAAGAATGCTTTTAAATGTATTGTTTGAGCGTTATATGCATACGCATCTTACGTGTTTCGCCGTCAAAGCTGTAAACAAGAAATCTGCCATAGCCTCTTATTGACACCAAATCGCCTTCTTTAACATTTTCGGAGGTTTTCTCCATTATGCGATGATTGAGCTTTACTTTTCCACTATTTATAAGAGCTGCTGATGCTGCACGAGAGATATTTGCCGCCGCACCAACAACAGCATCAAGTCGAGATGATGCACATACCGCACCTATGGTTTTGTACCTGCGTTCAATGACAATACTGCTAAAATCATCAATAATCTCAACCTTTACACCCTGATTTCCTATTTTATGCAGATTATCCGCAACATATCCAGCAATTGAGCGATGGAGCAAAATATATGCAAAATCATTATATACTACTATATCACCAAGCTTTTGCGATGCAACTCCCAAAGACATTAAAGTACCCAGATAATCACGATGTGTTAATTTACGTGTATAGCCGCCTATAACCTTAAGACATACAATGGGAAATTCAGTTATTTCAGGTTCAATCCATTGAGGGAATACACCCATAATCTGTTTTTCTGCATCAGAAAATCCGCCGAAATACATAACATTATAATCAAATGGTATTACCGCTTTCTCACGGACCGTTACAAGCTCAGCTCCGTCAAGAAAATCCGAAAACTGTGGCGAGGCATACTTATCGCATAGCCTGAACAAATCCTCAGTTTTTGAAATTAAAAGCTTTTCGTCATTATCCATTAATATCTGTTTTTCTTTGCATCAATTTTAACACCTACCGGTGCTATGCAGAATATACTCGGGCAAAGCCTCTCGAATGGACATTCCATACCAAATGCGGCTCCACCTATGTAGTCAACAACACGGCGTGCTTCGTCGTCCGATGTTATTGCAGAAATATCAAAGATTGTTATCTTATTACTCTTTACCTCGCGGATAATTCTTGTAGCATCATCGAGAGAGGCGGGGTAATGAACCGTCACTTCAACGCCTGAAAGAGTTGAGCGAACAGGTGTGGATTTCTGTGTAAAGCTTGTTTTATATCTGTCAGAAGATGATGCGGTCTTTGAATATGATGATTGGTAAGTGCGTGGTGCAGGCTCTTCATATTCTTCCTCGTATTCCTCTTCACCTTTATCACGGCCGCCTAAAAATGAAAAGAATGACTTTTTAGGCTCTTCCTCCTCGTATTCATCATACTCCTCGTCATAGCGATCCTCATCATAATAATCCTCTGACTTTGTGCCGAATGCACGTCTTGCATTGTCTAAAAATGACATAAATACACATCCCTTCCGTTAGTTATAATTCCTTGGTCCGAATATCAGACTGCCTATGCGTACCATAGTCGCTCCGCATTTGATAGCAGTTTCAAAATCACTGCTCATACCCATTGACAGTTCCGTCATACTAACATTTTTATAATTCTTTTCTGCTGTTTTATCAAACAGAGCTTTCATATTTTTAAAATGCACCTCTACATCGCCAAACTCTGTTTTTGGTGCAATCGTCATAAGTCCCTTTATGTGGGTATATTCAAGGTTTTCGGCATATTTTAGGAGCGACGGAAGCTCATCGGGGGATATACCCGACTTTGATTCCTCACCGGAAATATTAACCTGAATAAGGATATCAATATGACGATTATGTGCCGATGCAAGGCGTTCAATCTCCTGCATCAGTTTTATTGAATCAACGCTGTGTATCATACAACAGCGGTCAATAACATATTTTACTTTGTTCGTTTGCAGATGGCCTATAAGATGCCAGCGTACAGGATGTACATAATCAAATTTATCACGTACCTCCTGGGGCTTGTTTTCGCCTATATCGGTAACACCAAGGCTGATTGCCTCGTTCATTACCTCTATGGGGTATGTTTTTGTTACTGCTATAAGTGTTATATCCTCGGCCGTCCTGCCTGAAGCTTTTGCGGCATTTGCAATACGCTCTTTTACATTATCTAATCTTTCACTAAGGCCCATATTTTCGCAACCTTCCCTATTATCAGCGTTCGCCCACAATTAATCTGTCCATAGACCCGAGATTGTTCTCTGCATCAGCAGATGAAGCTATTATTGAATAACCCTCAGCCGAATCGGAATACAGGACGTCTATATCGCACTTATATGATTCGGAGCCTTTTCTTGCATATACATAGTAATCGCTTATACCCTCGCCTGTGCGTATTGCATCGGTAGGAACACGATAGCCTGAATGTTCCTCGAAAATTATTTCTGCGGTTACGGTTCTGTATGAAAAGGCACTTTCGTGATATGAGCCTACCTTAACCATAAATATACAGTTTCCATCATCATCAGGCTCACTGATATATGAAATTTCGCCTTTTACGTCGGTTTCCGTAAGATTTGTAAATCTGACAGTAACATTCGGATTATCTTTAAGACTCTTTGCGCGGTCGCTGTCGGCAACTCCTGCAATATACCATATATGATTATTCATAATCTTACAAACCGGAGTGCCTGAAACTATACGTTTTTCGTTTATATACTCACTATTCTGAGCTTTTAGCTCCATAAGCTGTTTTGGTGTAAGGCTTTGTGCTGTTTCGGGAGTAAGAACAGATTCAAGTCCGTCAACGTAGGAGGAGAATATACCGGCTTTATCTGATACAATATCCGTTTTATTTGCGGATATCGTTTTCTCAATGTCCTCACGCTCTTTTTTTAGGGCTGTGATTTTCTCACTCTCTGAAACATCCGTGCCCTTGCGTATATTATTAATATCCTCCCTTACGGTATGCACTTCATTAACATTATTCTGTGCGGCATAATCGAAAATATCACTCATTTTTTCTGCAACACTGTTTTCAGAGGAATCCGAATCGGTTTTATACAGGTCACTGTTGTGGCCGTCTGTACGAAGTCTGCTTATTTTTGTATCTATGGTGTGGAGCTTTTTCAGCGTTTCTGTATTTACGTCACCATCATAAACTGCACTGACCGTCAAATCCTGTGCAACTCTGTCACCATCATCTGATATATTATAAACAATACCGTCTGATTTTGAATTGTAAACCGCCTCGTCACGGACAATATACGCGTTTTCGCATACAAAGCTGACGCTGTGAGTGTATTGATTTAGCTCCATTGAATTTACCGGCATCACAACGTATGCAATTCCGTATGCAAGCATCGCAAATATAACAAGCGAAATAATCGCTATAAAGAATTTTTTCATTGTAAACCTTCCAATAATCTTGTTCTGTATATACCTATATAATTATATTATATAATGTTTCAGACCAAAATACAAGTGTTTTTGTCGTTTTTTATTGTTTTTTTTGATATTTTGAAAGATAAACAATAGAGTTTCCGCTTTGAAAATATTTTCCCAGAGAATCGAGAACGCCTCTGCCTTTATAGTCCTTACCCATAGCATACACCAAAAAACGCAGTTTACGGCAGGATTTGTAATTTGAAAGTACTTCATTACACAGCTCGTGGAAGGTATATACCTTATACTTATCAATACCGCACATATTTGCCGCCTCCTCTATGCCCCGTATTATATCAATCCCCAACATACGCTGTGCAGAATAAAAGGATTCACGTTCAATGGAATAGATTTCGCCCAAATATCTGCCGAAAACACGCATACATTCGTAATATCCGCTTTTTATGCTCTTTGATATTGCCTTGCTGTCAAATTCCATAAGCCCAACCTCAGGGGTGTGGCAGTCTATATTAATTATATTAACTCCGCATTTATCAATTCTTTTTATCATTCCAACACCTTTTACGGATACGGATATAATTGTATCATACCCGCGTTCGATAAGCATATTAACAGGCAGATTGTTTTTTATTGCACCGTCAACGTATTTTGTACCGTCAATAACCGCAGGCTTGAATATGGGAAAACAAGCACTTGCAAATACATAATCATTAAGCTTCCCCACAGGAATTTGATCTAAAAACAGCTCGTTGCTCTTTTTTGTATCTGCACTGTATGTGCATAGGCCGTAATCAATTCCGCTGTTTCGCACCTTTTCTTCATCTATATGTTCTTTTAAGAATTTTCCAAAAGCAGATGCATCAATACCGCCGTCAGGCAGAGTTTTAATTGCGGAGATGAGTGAGGGTACATTAAAAAGATTGTCGCCTTTTATATCTGCAATATCTGTTGGCTTTATTTTTTGCCACAGGCTTTTGGCATCAAGACCTGCCGCAAAAACGGCACCGTTTACTGCCCCGATTGAGGTGCCTGTTATTGCGTTAATTTCTATTCCAAGCTCACAAAGTGCCTGCCAGACTCCTACTTCAAAAGCCCCTCTTGTTCCTCCGCCCCCAAGAGCTAATGCGTATTTCATATTATTATCCTCCATTTCTAATATACCCATATAAATAAAAATATGTTCAAAAAGGCTAAAACTCGCCCAACGGCATATTTAACCGGGGCGAGCTTTTGTTTTAATCAGTTATTACGGTTGTTGATACGGCGGTATAAGCCGGAATGGGATCAACCTCAGGTTTTAAGTTAATTTCAAATTCCGGATTATTGCCTTTTGTTTCATCCTCACCCTCATAAAGAGCTATAAACTTGATAAGCTCGGCATAAAGGGATTTTGACTTATTAAATCCGTCATAAGCAACGTTACGGCATAGCTTGTTTGCCGTATGGGATTTTGTGATTGATTCTGACATTTCCTTATCAAGGACAGGCATATTATTAATCAATGCCTTTTCATATTTACTGTAAAATTCCTTGATTTTGTTGCCGTAAAGTGTGCGGTTTAATGCACTGATAGTCGATAACGAGCGATTTGCCCAGTACATAGAGTTATGGCTGTAATCTGGTGCATCAAGAGTGCATATTTCAGGTGTTTCTGTTATTGCCGATGCGTAATAGGGCAGATACGGTGCAAATTCAGCATTGCCAAGACACAGCCACATAAGGCAAGCTGTTTCCTGAGGCATATCAGGGCGAATTTGCAGAATATGACATTCCTCCTGACGTGCTGTTGAGATACCGCGGAGATACTTGTTATCAGGTAAATCAAGGCTGTATTTTGTGCCTTCATACCGTGTACGTGTAACGTCCATAACGTCTTTTACTGTTATTTTCTCCGATGGTTTAAAAAGGAGAGTATGTTCTGTTTTATATGGATCATTTTCCACACTTCCGTGTAAAAGTCTGCGTCCGCCCCAAATGCGGATAGCATTTGAATCCTTTTCCTTTTCGGCATAGGTCTGGCGGAGATTGATTTTTCCGTTGGTTTCTTTATAAAAACCGTTGATTTTTGCAAGACGGACAAGGTCCTTTGATACTATTACGTCAGGTGATGTAACATCAATCTCACCAAGCATATATGCGTTAGGGATTACTGCTGCCATATCATCAGGCAGTTTTATTGCCGCATACTGATGACCTGTGTATATTTCCATATACCAGGCTTCCTTATCATCTGCAGTCATAATGATATTGCCCTCGCCCGAGCCGTATTTATCAACAATTTCTGCTATTATCTCTATTCCGTGGCGTGCCGAGATTGCACGTGATAAGATAATATCGTTTGCGGAAAGCTCGTGAAGCCCTGTTTCAACAAAGGGATCCGCTCCTATTGCCTTGGCATTGGGATACGCCGTTATAGTTGAGGTTGAAGCTACTCCAAGCTCATTAAAACCTGCCGCACCGTAGGGATTATCTCCGATACCTCTGTATTTTGATGCGGGAGTTGCAGTATATCGATATGTATGTGATGGATACTCTACACTCATTCCAAAAGCGTCCGTATAACATTCGCCCTCCCCGTGGTCCTTTGCAGGGTGGACTACAAAACGCTTGCTGTTAGCACTTGCAATGTCCTCGGTTCTTGCAATCATAAGCGAACCGTCTGCGGATACATCTTTTCCTACATATACACCGGTACAGGCCTGTGCCGATGAAATTGCAAGCATAATTACAGCCGATGAAACCGATATAACTTTTGTCAATATATTAAACTTCATACAAGTCAAACCTTTCTTACGATATACTAAAATAATACAACAAATTTGTACTTTTGTCAAGGAAACAGGGGAAAAAAGCCCTGAAATTGTATAAATCCGCTAAATTAGAAAAAAATAAAAAAAAGTGTTGACAAATGCAATTTTTTATGGTATCATATACCTTGTGTTAAGACACAAATGCAAAATGCGTGATTAGCTCAGTTGGTAGAGCACCTGACTCTTAATCAGGGTGTCCAGGGTTCGAACCCCTGATCGCGTACCAAAAGAAAAATCCTATCAAAAGATGGGATTTTTTTGTTTTGTTTTATTAATTATTGAGTTTCTGATACCCTTGATTTTACGCCATTTTCGCACAAGCTCTGTAAGAACACCCGCACAAGTATGAGTATCCAT
>CAKSGP010000039.1 GCA_934454745.1 uncultured Clostridia bacterium | reverse complement strand
ATATTAAGCAGTGATGGCGGAATTTTTACGCCCTTTTGAACAGAGAATGCAAGCCCATGTGCCTGATCAGGTTCATGATAAGGATCCTGCCCGAATATTACGATCTTTGTATCTTCGTATGACGTCAGCTTGAATGCATTAAAAATATCGTACATATCAGGATAAATTGTGTGAGTCTTGTATTCGTCAGCCAAAAACTGACGTAATTTAAGATAATATTCCTTTTTAAATTCCTCTCTAAGGAGATTATCCCAATCATTTCCAATATGTACCATATATGCCTCCACAATATTATCTAAGAAATTATATCACATGTCATCAAAAATATCAAGAGAATAGCGCAAAAAAATCCTATGTCTCGATAGGATTTTTTGGAAATTGTTTTTTGCTCAACAATTAGAATTTATAACTTTGGTTAATACCGCACAGTTTCTTTTTCGTTGTCATCAACAAATATAGCCCAGCGTACATAATCAATATAAGTTTTTTGCATTTCTCCTCCCGTATCAATAAATTTGCCAATAATTTGCGGAGCATATTTTAATGCGTTCGTTTACCGTCAGAATGCCACATATCAACCTGTTTGTGGGAGATACCGGAAATTTTGAAAACAAAAAAATGATCGACAATTCTATCATTTGATTCTGCGACAAAATACAATTCGGGTATATAGCTTCGCTTGATTTTTGTTATATTGCATTTCACTTTACAATTGATGTACAATTGAGTAAAAAAAGCACCTTGCAATTGATGTGACCCCAAAGAATACAGAAAAATAGTTAGGCAATTAGATTAAACTATAATATTCATATCATTAGCCCAATAATTTAGATATGCCTGTACAACTTCCATTTTAAATTAAAAACTATATTTTGCCATGAAAAAAAACGACCTCCCAATAGTTAGATTTTTGGTCTAACTTTGGGGGGCACATCAAGAAACTGCTGTCCTCTTTATCATATTTATTTGCATTGTCTCCCGTTCAAGCCCTGTCCAAACGGGGGCATCTACTGTTTACTTCTCACTCGGTTTTTTTGCAAAAATGCTCAAAAACCGCATAAAAATGGGATAATTTAGATATTGAATTTATTAAGTTTTACCGAAAATTTAGTATATCAGAAAATGAAATTTTTCGCAAGGTTAACCTAACAGTACATCTGTAATCAACATAATGCAAAAACCTACAAGCAGAGCGTATGTCGCGCCTCTCTCGCTCCCGTGTGCGTGTGTTTCGGGAATCATCTCGTCACTGATCACATAGAGCATTGTACCACCGGCGAAAGCAAGAGCGAACGGTAAGATAGCCGTAGATATGCTAACAGCGAAATATCCGATAAATGTTCCAACAACCTCAATAAACCCTGTTATCACAGCAATAAAAAATGTCTTACGAGGATGAATACCTGCGGCAAGCATAGGTGCAATAATCACCATACCTTCAGGAATATTTTGCAGCGCAATACCGCCGGCAATTATCAATGCCTGTGTTGCATCTCCCGAACCGAAACCTACACCTGCGGCAATTCCTTCAGGTAAATTATGTATAGCAATCGCCATAACAAACAATAACACCTTGTTAAGATTTGCGTTATGATGCTTTTCAATCTCTTTGCCTGCAAATTTATGCAGATGTGGAACTAATTTATCAATCAGATTCAGGCAAACCGCACCTGTAAAAATACCGGCTACTGTCATAACAATTCCGTATTTCCCACCATATTCAAGTGATGGAACAATCAGTCCGAGAACAGCTGCGGCAAGCATAACACCTGCGGCAAAGGATAACACAACATCAGAAAATTTATGTGATATATTTTTAAATCCAAATCCAATAATAGCGCCGATGACCGTAGCGCAACCTACACCAAGTGCAGGTATCCATACAAGTTCCATTTTTATCTCTCCGTATTATTACTCCGATTTTTGTTTATGATTTTAAAGGAATTATATCATATTCTGCATCAAATTTCAATATAAATTAAAAAAAATAATATTTCCAAATAGATAAAAAGTCTACCTATCGGAGTGAAGTGCAACGAAACGACAGTCATGATAGTGACTTTTTTATAATTTTTAAACATCATACAAAAATAGCCAAAAAATGACACAACTAATTATCAATCAATTCTTTTTCTAAATAACACTAACTTTTTATTTCTGTAACAGACACCCTCGTAAATTCAACTTATCTATTTTAATAATTATATTGCATCGCAATAATATAAATTTTCAGCACATACAAAATTCCGCCTCAAAACAAAAAACGGCACTACAGTTTAATAACCTCAATGCCGTACTGTCAATATTATTCCAAAAGGGTCTTGTCATTTATTAAAATTCCTGAATACTTTGGAACTCTAAACCTATCTGCAAACATTTTGCATTTGCACATAAACATATAGTATATATTTCTTCCGCATCTGTTCAATGTTTCAAAATTACCCTGTCCTTTTGAAATTATCACATCAGCATTATCTATTGCATGCAAAGCCTCAGGAGATATTTTGTTAAGACATGTTCCTGCGATATTACTGCCGTTGCCTATTACTTTTACAATATCCGTTAATGCAGCTTGCCTCGCATCAATTAGTGTAGCGTCATTTAGCACATCACTGCCGCGTACAATAGCAGTTATATCAAGTGCCGGATTTAATTCCCTTATCACAGAAATCAATAGCTTATCCAGTACAATTTCACCACAGTTATCTGTAAGGTAAACCAGATATTTTGCGTTCATCAAATCACTCTGCAATGCTTGAAATTCATTATCATTTACTTCAATATTCCTTGCATTACTGAGCAGCTCACGAAGCTTATTCTCGTCAACCTTATCCATTGCACCAAAGTCTATATAGTTTCCTGTCATAACATACTGCACGGCGGTTTTAAGCCGATCCTCGGATTTTACAATTTCCTCCGCTAAATCTTTCTCTATTTCAAGCATAAGATTATTAAAATATCTTTTAGTTTCCGTATAATCTTGATTAGTTCCAAACATCTTACGTTGAACATTATAAATCTCGGCTACAATTTCCGGTGCACTCATTGATTGTGGTGCTTGAGAAATTATTTCAAGTATCTCTTGCATATATTTAATTTTTTCGCTGTTTGACGCTTTTTCCGGATAACTATCGAGCTGCTTTTTTATCAGGCAGCTTATACACTCCGGATTTAATCTTTCTATTTCCATATTGACCTCACATATTAAAGATAAAAATATCTGCCTTCTTCACTTGATTATCCTAAATGCTCTAACATTTTTACTGCATCTTCCGCAGCCTTTACTTTATCGTTTGCAAAAATGATTATTCCTTGTTCGTCAATAAGATAGGTAGTGCGCACTAATCCCATTGATACCTTACCATAGTTCTTTTTTTCTTTCCAAACATCATAAGCCTGAATCGTTTCTCTTTCTGTGTCTGAAAGCAGTGTAATAGAAAGGTTTTGTTTTTCTTCAAAATTTTTATGTGATTTTACACTATCCTTGCTAACTCCAACAATGACAATACCTTTTGCATCGAACTCACCCTTCAAAGAGGAATACATTTGTGCTTGTTTTGTGCATCCCGGTGTATTATCTTTCGGATAAAAATACAAAAGAATCTTTTTGCCCTGAAACTCATCAAGTGTATGTATAGCACCGTTTTGATCCGGCAGCTTAAAATCCGGTGCCTTTACTCCAACCTCTAACATCTTATTATCCTCCGTTTAATTTTATGTTCTGCGTGTCTTATTGTTAAAAACGGCTACAACAAAGCGTGCAGCCGTTTTTGTAATGCTCGGTTATTATGCTTTTTCAAACAATCTTTTTATTTAAATCGGAGCAACGCTCCTGCTTTGCTTAGAAGGAGCGGAACTTGCGACAGATTGCAACCTGTGCATGGAGCGTGAGCTCCTCAGGGTTTCAGTGGGAAATTAAAACTCCCACTGAAATTCTGAAATGTCCCCCGCCGCCTAAGGGCGGAGGACATCTGCACTTAGGTTATAATTCAATCTGATTGCCATATTAATAATTTTCTGCATTAACTTCAAAGTAAGCCTTCGGATGAGCACATACGGGACAAACCTCCGGTGCTTTTGTTCCGACTACGATATGACCGCAGTTACGGCATTCCCAAACCTTAACTTCACTTTTTTCAAATACAGATGCTGTTTCAATATTGTTAAGCAGTGCTCTGTATCTTTCTTCGTGATGCTTTTCGATTGCGGCAACCATACGGAATTTTGCGGCAAGCTCTGTAAAACCTTCTTCTTCGGCAGTCTTTGCAAAGCCTTCGTACATATCCGTCCATTCGTAGTTTTCGCCATCAGCCGCTTCTTTTAAGTTTTCTTTAGTATCTCCAATGCCGTTTAATTCCTTAAACCACATCTTTGCGTGTTCTTTTTCATTATCAGCGGTTTTAAGGAACAGTGCAGACATCTGCTCATATCCCTCTTTTTTAGCGACTGACGCAAAATATGTGTATTTGTTTCTTGCCTGGGATTCACCGGCAAATGCAGCCTCAAGATTTTTCTCAGTCTGTGTTCCTGCATAAGGATTCTTTTTAGCTTCCTCCTCAAGCTTTACAAACTTGCTTGCCGGCTGTTTGCAAACTGGACAATTTTCAGGAGGAGTATCTCCTTCGTGTTCATAACCACATATACTACATTTCCATTTAGCCATTTTTACTACCTCTTTCTTTTCATTATTCGGAATTAATTTAAGTAATTTTTTTGCAGCCTCAACGGGGAATTCCTCGGTGGGAGGATTTGCAATAAGATCTTCTAATAATTTGTGAGCATTGTCACTTTGTGGAAGCATATACCCTGCCTCACGCATAATATCCTCCGCAATAAGCCTTTCGGATTTTGCCACAGCTGTCATTAAACGATAAAGTGTATCGCTGTTTGTTTCCTCGGCAATCTGCAGAGCCGCTTTTTCCTCATTTGCCTTATTTTCTGATAAAGCGTTAAGCACAGACTTTACTTCATCCGTTTTTGATTGCTGAATTGGATACTCTTTTGGCACCATGCTGATGGCACTGCTCGGGCAAGCATCGGCACAAGCTCCGCAACCGATACATTTATTTACATCAATAATACTGTTTTCTGTATCTGTTGCACCAACAGGGCAAACATAAAGACAAAGGCAATCTTTTGTGCAAAGTCGTAAATTTCTAACAGCTACTTTTTCCATCATTATGCTCTCCCTTCTATTTTTTCAAATTTCCAATCAGGCACTTTACATACGGGGCAAAGCTCGGGTGCATTATCTCCTACATACACAAAGCCACAGGTTGTGCATACCCATATATTTGTGTCCTCAAGCATTTTTTCACCTTCATTTAAGTAACGGTTTACAAGTGATGCAAGCATTCTTGTTACCTTTTCGCCCCAAACACAGATACGAGCCGCACCTCTGTCTGAGTTTTTGTCCGCAACAGCTCTGACACCTGCATAGTTTTCTGCATCTGTCATTAGTGCTTCATACAGCTTTTCGACCGTCGGATCGTAAACTTTAGGAGTAACTGCTGAAAAATAATCTGCAAGCTCTTTAAATAATTTTGACTCCTCTGGCTTATATTGTTTTTCACATCCTCGAGCCAGATTTGAGCAAAGAGCTGCAAACTGACCGGCAGATAATTTTTCATCTGACCGTTTCATCGGTACAGATGCAGATTTTGTTTGTTCTGCCGATGTTTCCTCTGCTTTGAAGTCGGATTTTGCTGCACCGCAAAGTGGGCATTTCCAATCATCAGGCAACTTAGAAAACGGAACCTTTTCTTTTGCGTCATCATATACATATCCGCAAATTTGACACACATACTTCATTTGCAAAACCTCCTTTTAATATTCTATTTCACCGGTGTAATCCATAAATCCACCGAATTCAACAATGTTCTTGTAGCCGAGAGCAGCCAACTTATTTGCCGCTTGTTTACTTCTGTTTCCGCTTCGGCAATAGATATATATGGTCTGTTCCTTATCGGGCAACATCGCAATTTCCTCGCTTCCGATTTCTTCATTAGGCAGGTTAATCGCTCCCGGAATATGACCTGCTCCAAATTCATCAACGCGGCGAACATCAAGCATAATATATCCCTCATCATTTGCCATTCGCTCTATTCCCTCCGACATAGAAACACTTTCGTAATTCATATCAGATTGAGTCGAATTATTCCTACAACCGCAAAGCGGCAAAATCAGCGACAAACATAGAATCAGTATTCTTTTCATAATTATGACCATTAAATCCTTTCACAAAATTTTAGTTTGAAAGAAAATCGTTCAGATCGCTGCTTTGTAGCGAGCGGTGCTGTACTTTTTGTACCGCCCCGAGCAAAAAGCGGTGAGATGGGCGATTTTATTCAAACTTTACCTCGCTTACTTGTCCATTCCGCATGGATATGAACCCTCGGACTGTATTTTTTCATTTGTCACACTTTCATAAAAACGATATCCTCCGGCAAAGTTATAACAATCAAACCCTTCACCTGTCAGTTTTCTGCAGGAAATATAGCTTCTGAGACCGCTTTGACACATTACATATACAGGCTTTGTCTTATCAACTTCCGAAAGTCTTTCACGCAGACTGTCAACAGGAATATTGATAAATCCCTCCACATGACCTCTTGCATATTCCTTTTCGGTTCTTGTATCCAATAATGTAACACTGCCGTCTTTCGGAAGTGTGTCAATTTCATTTATATGAAACTGTTTTACTATTCCTGATGCGATATTATTAATAATAAATCCCGCCATATTAACCGGATCCTTTGCTGAAGAATACGGAGGGGCATAAGCAAGCTCCAAATCCTTTAGTTCTGTTGCTTTAAGTCCTGCGGAAATTGCTGTTGCAATAACATCAATTCGCTTGTCAACACCGTCATAGCCTACAATCTGTGCACCAAGTATTTTAAGGCTTGATTTATCAAAGACAACCTTCATCGTCATAGTCGTTGCACCGGGATAATATCCTGCGTGAGATGATGGTGAAAGTATAACGCTCTCAAAATCGTATCCCGAAGCTTTGGCAGCTTTTTCGGTAAGTCCAACCGAGGCGGCGGTTAAATCAAATAATTTAATAACCGATGTACCCATTGAGCCTTTGTATCTGCTGTTTCTTCCACAAATATTATCTGCCGCAATTCGTCCTTGCTTATTTGCAGGTCCTGCAAGAGATATAACCGCCTCTTTGCCTGTTATGGTATGTTTTACCTGAATCGCATCACCGACTGCATAAATGTCAGGAATAGAAGTTTCCATTTTGTCGTTTACTACGATAGCGCCTTTTATGCCAAGCTCCATATTAGCATCTTTTGCAAGAGTATTATCAGGTGCGACACCTATCGCAAGAATAACCATATCGGTTTTTATCGGTGCATCATTATGCAGTAAAACAGAAACACCGTCATCCTTTTCTTCAAAGCCGGTTACATCAGCATTTAATTTCAAACTCAAGCCTTTTGACCGAAGCTTGCTGTGTAGCATTGTTGCCATGTCATAATCCAAAGTGTTCATAAGTTGATTTCCACGCTGCACAACTGTCACCTTGATACCAAGTTCCGATAAATTTTCAGCCATTTCAAGACCGATAAATCCACCACCGACCATAACAGCTGTCCTTGGTTTTGTTGTTTCTACGAAACGATGAATTTTGAGTGTATCTTCAACCGTTCGGAGCGTAAAAACTTTATCACTGTCTATACCGGTTAAATTGGGCATAACAGGTTTTGCCCCGGGAGATAAAATCAATTTATCATATTTATCTTCAAATATGTCATCATTTTCAAGATTATGAACAGTTACGGTTTTTCTATCCGGATTGATTGAGGTTACCTCGTGACGAACATTTACCTTTATACGAAATCTGTTCCAAAAGCTATTTGGAGTCTGCAATGTAAGCTCTTCTTCGTCCTCAATTACTCCGCCGATATAATATGGCAAACCGCAGTTTGCATAGGATATAAAACCGGAGCGTTCGTAAACTGTAATATCTGCTTTTTCATCTAATCGTCTTAATCTTGTTGCGGCAGTTGCACCGCCTGCGACTCCACCGACTATTACAATTTTCATAAGATCACCTCACTATCTTACCACGAAAACTACTGATACCGCCAATATTCTCTACATTCTTATATCCCATTGACTTTAATATAGATGTTGCCTGTGCACTTCTTCCGCCGCTCAGGCAATGAACAAAAACTGGCTTGTCCAAATCAGTAATGACTGTTTGCACCGAGTAAATATTTTGGAGAGGAATATTAATGCTTCCCTCAATATGCCCGTCATTATATTCCTCTTTAGTTCTGACATCAAGTAAAACAGCGCCCTGAGTGTTACGGAATTCATCAACACCGGCATTTATATCTGTTCTCTTAAACATATTTAATAAACTCATTTAATGAGCACCTCCAAATCCTCTTTTGGTCTTGCTCCGATTAAGCTGTCGGTAACCTGTCCGTTTTTAATTACCGCAAACATAGGAATGCTCATAACCTTAAAAGAAGCAGCAAGCTCAGGTTCTTCATCCACGTTTACTTTGCAAATTTTAGCCTTGCCTTCGTACTGCTCTGCAAGCTCTGCAATAACAGGCGACATCATTTGACACGGGCCGCACCAAGCAGCCCAAAAGTCAATAAGTACAGGAATATCGGATTTTAACAC
>CAKSGP010000038.1 GCA_934454745.1 uncultured Clostridia bacterium | reverse complement strand
TCTAACCTTATCCATTAAAGCAATATTATGATACCATGTAATTTGTGCAAGCACCTCTTGCACAATTCTTCTATCAGAAAAACGAGAAGCAAATTTTGCCATGTATTTCAGATTACGGACGGAATATCCCTTGCTCTCTGGGAAAGCAATCCTAATATCCGTAGCAAGGTTATCTACAAACTTATTACCCCATGCTTTATGCTCGTTAATCACGCAGCCAATATCATAATAAAGCAGCAGCATATCTGCATTCGCATGAACTGCTGCACGATACTGTGCGGCCTTGATCTCGTTTTTGATATTTTCGATAATGGAGAGATACTCCGGTGTATTCATCAGCACACGCTTCGCCTCGCTTTCTCACAAGTCTTTTACTTAACAATAATACGCAGCTTGCTTGCGTCCTTGCCTTTCGTATAACCAGAAATCAGCTCATTCAGCTTTTGCTTGAAGGCAGCTTCATCCATCGGCGGCAACTTCGTAATGTTATCTATCAAATCTTTTGCATCAACTACTACTGGCTCAAAGCCTTTCAGTAATGTCTGTATTGCCTTGATAAAGAAATCGTCAATGCGCTTCGGCAGTGTACCAGATTCAATGAAGTTATCAATGGCTTGCTGCTGCTCTGCACTCAAATACTCTTTCTGGCTTGCCACAATTGGATCAGAAATCGTGTTCAACAGCGTCTGCGTCCACTCCGCCAGAAAATCACTAATACGCTCCTCCAAATTATCTAGCTGTCCTGCAACATTCGGCACCTGATCACCAAGGTTATAATGGCAATGCGGACAGATATGGTTTTTTTGCAGCTCAGTCGGTGTCAGTTCATAGCATACTTTCAGCTTTGCCATGTCCTGCTCTATCTCTGCCAACTTGGCTGCGGAGAGAATTTCAATGCCACGCAGCTTACGCAGATTTGCCAATTCAAGGCTCTCTTGTATTTCCCCACGCCGTTTTGCATCCTTAACACCTAGACGTTTTTTCTTATGTTCTTCAAAATAGATATCGATATACTCTTTTTTCACCTGTTCCAGTACAGCATTTACCTTCTGTGCTGCTGCTTCACCAGATATACCTGTCAAAATGCTGTCGCGAGCTGAACGGAACTCTGCTTTTGCTATATCCAGTTTTTGTTTAAAATTCGCGCCAAGATCAATGAACTCTATGTTGATCAAGTAAGATACATTGTTTACGCAATTCTTTTGGAATGTATCATATTCATCAATAGCCTTGATCAGCGCAATCTGCTTCGCCAACTTCTCAATTTCATCAAAAGTCAGCGTAAAGTTATTCAGTTTTGCCGGAGTATTGAACCGGGCAGAATAATTACTGAATTCATCCTTGACTGTTGCACAGGCTTTCTGCATTGCCGTCAGCTGCTGTGCATCTACAAGTGCTTCATTCCAAAGCTCAAAGCCATTGTTCAGCTTCTGATTAGCAAGAACGGCAGCGTTACTGTTTGCCTGTGCTTTTTGCAGCAATTGCTTAACACCTTCATCACGGTCATTAGGATTATCCAACAAAGCTGGGTTAATTCCCAATACATCAAAAAGCTTTTTTAATTCCGCCAATGCCATCTGCGCAGGTCTAGCAAGATACTTAAATTCATACAAATCCAATGCATTAACCTTCGGAACTATATCTAAAGTCGATGCACTTAAAACATTGGTTTTTAATGTTTTATCACTATTCAGCGTAATAGTTGCATAGCCATTATACACCAATGAAAGAAAAATAATTGGTGTAAAGATATAATTGATTTTAAAGTATTTATCCTCATATTCGCCATCATACTTTTCATCAAAAATATCAGAGTAATTAATAACACCCTGCGGCGGCAGCTTTTTTAACAACTCAATATAGTAAGCTGCGTATTTTGAGCCTTCTGGCCGAATCTTATCGCCATCCAAAACACCAAAGCTTTGAAGCATCATTGTAGCAGTCTGCGTCTTGCGACCAGCAAAACAATCAAATGCCTGGCGTACATTTTCATACATGTTTTTCCTAGTTACTTTTGTTTTCATCACGGGGAAATCCGGATACTTTTCGCAGAAATATTCATCAAGACATAGGGAAGCCGCCAAATCAACCGTATCCTTAAAATCCATATCTCTGTTATAGCGTCCACGGAGGATCTCAATCATCTGCCGTTTTTGCCCTTTATACTGAACATCAAAGCAAGTATTCTTATTTTCACTCAGATACTCAATCAGTTTTTTGCGATGCATCGCTGCTTTGTTCTGATAAGCCTCCTTATCCTTGCCTTCGCTGATCAACGCTTGTGCATTTGCAGCAGAAAATAAGCTCAGACTTTCCTTGAATTCTGCCGTAGATTTGAAAAAGAAATAAACTTCATCCTTTAAATTTTTCACAGCAATACTTCCACTGCTGTATGGCGGCATAATATGAATATAGAAATCACGCTCTGGCTGTGCAGTGCTGCGCTCTCCCGGCAGACCCAGGAAGAGATATCCTTCACGGAAAATGTTATGGCTGTCCCAATTCAGGTCACGCTGATAAATCTCAAACCCCTGAACATACTGGTTTGCATCCCAATCAAGGCAACTGTAAATAAGCTTATAGAAATAACGGTTCAGCTCTCCATCTGCCATGATGGAAGCCTTTTGCTTGATTTTCTCATCATAGTCAACCATCTTATCCACATCAATATAATATTGGTTATTGGCATCGTTATGGATAATGAATTGACCAGATACAGTTGTCATAATATCCTTCAGAGTAGTCTTTATTACAGACAACAAGAAATCTGCCTCCTGTTCTGGAAGCGGAAGAAAAAGACAAAGATCGTCCTTTAGATTTTCTGCCGTCAAGCCAAAATGGACATCCAAGCCGTTCGTCGTCAAACGATGAACACTCAATGCATAAATGATTTTAATTGCCAAAGGCTTGTATACTGCCTTGGGAAACGCACGGTTTATGATATCCTCCAGCTGTTCACTAGCAGTAACAACTCGATTAATGGTCACATCACTCTTGAGTAATCCATTGGATTTAATTGCAGGCCAATAATTATTAAACGAGATTATACCAGGCTCATTCGCGGGCACATCATACTCAAAAATATCACGAATTGTCGTCGAGATATTTTTCAGAATATGTCTGTTTTCAATCAAATAAATCTTATTAAATACATCAATATACGCCGGATGTATCGGAAACAGATCTACAAATTCATCCATTCGGGAAGACATACCTGTATAAAGCATAGAGAATTTTTCCAAATGCTCACGGATTAAGGCCTTCTGCTCTGGTGTTTTCTTCAAAATACGCTCAGACACAACATAAGCTGTTGCTTCTTTGGTAATAAGGAGCTGTGTAAAGCGATCAGAAACATGCTTCAACGTATCAGATACAAAGCTGAATTTTGGATTATCAAAAATCTTCTCCTGTACACCAAAAATTACGCGCAGCTTGCTCTTAGAACACATCTCGCCAAGCGCACGGAAAAACTCAAGATCAAGAACAATTTGTCTTTCATCACGAGAAGTTAGGTAACTCAAAAACTCATCCACGACGATCAGATAGCCTTTATCCGGATATTTTTTAGAGAAAGCCAGCATCATATCACGAATCAATTTTTTATTATCACGAACTGTATCAAAATCTGGTACTTCAAAATCAATTCCACGTACAGCAAAATCGTCTTCGATGAAACCAAACAAAATCTCACGTAGCGACATCGTTACGCCACCGATTTCGATACGAAGGACTTCAAACTTACCTGCGATACATTCCATTTCTTTCGCAAACTTTTTATTTTGAAGATACTGAAGGTTATCCGCATCTTTCGCTACAGAAGAAATCACGCTCATCAAATGTGATTTACCAGTACCATAGTTACCTACAACAAGAACACCCTTATTATCAACCACCTCATCCATTTGAAGCTGATCTAATACCGGGCTTTTTAAATTTGCTGCCATGGTATCAGACATAACATAAGATTCCACATACTCTTTCGCTAGATTCGCATCGTCCGCTGTAGTAAGCTGAATAACATCCTCTATCGGATTAAAGCTAATCAAGTCTGAATACTTCATCGTTTCATCCTCCCTTAAACGACACATGTTATGTCGTATTGTTCTACATCGTATTCTTTATAATCTACATATCCTGCTTCCGCATAAAGCAATTTTCCGTCTGCCACAGTTCCCGGCCACAAAACAGAAAAAGCTTTGCGTCTATTCGCAAGCATTAGAATTTGTAGCACATCTATCTTATACGCTGGGTTGAATAACACATCAAAATCTCTGATACAACTGTTTTCCGGAATATGGGCAATGGCGTCCTGAAAGCATTGCTCAATTCTCAGAGTTCTTCTTTCCGGCTTGATTTTAATGAGCAGATTTGCCAATTTTTCATTTAATGAAACCTGTTGTAAATCTTCGCAGTATTTTTCATCGCAGTATACTATCGGTCTCATCAGACCTACTTGATTTTCAGATTGCAGCAATCGATACTGTATTATCCTTCCCATGATACATCCATCCTTATTCTACATTACCAAATTTCTCTTTATCTGGAGTATCTGGAATAAATTCCAGCACATCATCAGCCGAGCAATCTAATGCAAGACAGACTTTTTCTACCATTTCAACAGAAACAGGTTCTCCACGTCCCATTTTTCCAATAGTACTTGCGCTAACTCCAGCAAGTTCACACAGTTCTTTCTTCTTCATTTTCTTGTCAATCAACAACTTAAACAACTTGTTATATGATACTGCCATTGCCTCTGCCTCCTGCTTAAAAGTAGATGATTCAAGGTTATAACTTATTTTAAGTATAACACTTTTCGGCTCTCAAGTAAACGAAAAGCGTTCATTTAGACTGTTTTTTATTCATTTGAAACGTTATTACTATTTAGATAAACAACTACATAGTGCTTCAATGCTTTTTGCCATCTTCTTTACCCGTCATTGCATATAATACTTCCTTTATTCTTTTGCGAGTCATCCACTTTACTATATCTCTAGATATAATAAGCGGATAAATTGCTCTGGCTCCTCTATTATTATCTGTAATACCAGCATTAGATAAGTAGCGTTTATATGTCCTAGACAAAACATCTACTGTATTATTATTTAATTGCGCAACCTTTTCGACTTTTGCACGCTCTCTTTCCCAAAATTGTGAGATATCATTATCATCAAATTCAAACAAGCCACAGCTTAATTTAGCCCCAATAAGCTCAGACGTAAAATCATAAAATAAAGGATCTGTAAGCAGGCACGTAATCAGACACAACAGCTTTTGGCCACGCTCATCAGATCTCAAAAACAGCGGAACGAAAGAACCGCCACCTGCATCAAGGCGTTTAGCAATCACGCTCATAATTGTTTTAGAGTATTCTTCTGACGGTGCGTCAAAAATATCATACTCATTATTTTTTTGTCTTATCTGCCTGATTGTCATGCCATCCTGACGCAACTTGCATACTTTCTTAGTCTCAGGCATCCAAAGATTAAATTTAACCGCAGCTGCATTATATGCTTTTTTATCCATAGATTTTCCCTCTGTACAATATATTCATAGATAGTAATATTATATCACAGAAAACTCTTATTTTAGCAGCAGATGCAGCAACAAAGCAGATAACTCTTTAAAAAGACAGTAAAAACTACGATAATTTAATGGTCTTAAGTTTAAATAAACGGCAAAAAGTCAGTCGCTACCATATAACGACTGACTTTTTGCCGAAAAAAAATCTATTGAAAAATTTTTATTTTGTCTCCAAAAAGCACTAACGTTTTTAAGCAAAAAAATCTGTTATAGCTTTTTGTTTATTTATTCTATTTTTACAGAAATTATTTTATTCTTATATTGTCTATTTGTTTTATATAGCGAAATAATGAATCTGTAACGTACAGAATGCTAAAATATGGACAAATAAGATAAGCCGTATGTCGGCGTACTGAGATACACCGCACGCACAGAGAGGCACGTACAGCTCATATATCACTATCAAGGAGATACACACCATATGCCTAATGATAATTACTCTGATCCCATCCTGATTGGTGTTGACGATGTTTGCAAAATCCTCAGCATCAAGCGTAGCAGAGCTTATAGCGTAATCCGCCAGCTCAATGAGCAGCTTAAGGCTCAAGGAAAAATTACGATTGCCGGCAGAATCAATAAGCAATATCTTATTGATAATTTCAACTAATAAGGAGATTATAATGGTAAAAGGAAAGCATCCTTGTATTTACAAGGATCAAGATAGAAATACGTATTTTATCAAAAAAAATTATATTGATTCTCTTGGCAAAAGCCAAGTACTCTTTAAGCGTGGCTTTTCTAGCCTTAAGGTAGCAAAAGATTACTTAGATGATTTTTTAGTTAACCACAAAAATGACTGCACTATGCCTTTAGCTGGTGTTATTAACAGCTACCTCGAGTACTGTGAGCACGAAAAGACTCTGAGACCTAGTACACTCAAAACTAGGAACTGCATCATTAACACATATATATTGCCCTACTTTGCAGATACGCCTATCAACGAAATCCATCAACGTAATATCATTGCCTGGCACCAGCAAATCAAGCGCGACCATCCCGATCTTGCGGAAACCTATATATACGAAATTAGCAAAACCCTCATTTTCGTTTTTAAATTTGCGGTTAATATTTTAGATCTCAAAAATAACGTAGCAGAAAAATGTGGTTGCATTGGTCATGCCCGCGTCAAGCGCGATATCTACTGGACCTTGGAAGAGTACAATACTTTTGTCGACGCATTGCGTGACGAGCAGCTTGCAGCAAGCAATCACATCCGCCGCAAGGTCGACACGGCCACCTTAATTGCAGCGTTTAACGTACTGTTTTACACGGGCTTGCGTATCGGCGAGCTCATGGGGCTTACGCTTGACTCCTTTGATCTCGACCACAAAACGCTGACCGTCAACAAGCAGTACCAAGATAAAAAATTTACTGAACCTAAAACCAAGGAGAGCTATCGTACGCTCCCGCTCAGCAATATCGTATATGATGACTTGTGCAAGCTTATTGATAGACTGGTTGATGACAATCCTAATCAACGCCTGTTCGCCTCGCTCAATCCCTCTAATATCCGTCGCGCTCTCGACTCTGGCGCAACATTGGCTGGAGTTAAGCACATCCGCTTGCATGATCTGCGCCACAGTTGCTCTGCTCTTTTGTTTTCGCGCGGCGCCACCGCCCTGGAAGCGCAAAAATACCTTGGTCACAGCAAAATTGCAACTACTCAGGATTATTACGGACATGTATATGATGATGACTTGAGTAATCTTGCCAAGTTGCTCGATCAATAATCACTATCTATATTTTGACACCTGCTCTTTTGCGGGTGTCTTTTTCTTTATGGAGGATTATTTTATGCCAACCTATAAATACACTCTAAAAGACGGTAGCGAACGCTACTACGCAAAATTTTACTATAAAAATTGGAAAGGAGAACGAAAACAGGAATTCAAGCGAGGTTTTAAGCGTCAAAAAGATGCAAAAGCTTATGAAATTGATTTTCTCGCTAAACTAGCCACCAATCCAACTGTACCTTTTGAAATCTTAGCTGAAAAATATCTTGAAAATTGTAAAAATAAAGCTCTTAAGATAACCACTCTTTCTAATAAAGATTACCTTATCCGCAAACACATTTTGCCCATCTTCGCAGATAAACCCATCGGAGATATTGACGCTTACATGATTGCAGAGTGGCAAAGAAGCTTATACGATTCACAAGAAGCATATGCACCTACCTACATTCATAACCTCAATAATTTGCGAAAGTACATCTTTGACTATGCCGTAAAAATTTACAAACTTCCAGTAAATCCTGTGCGCATTTGCGGCAGCATCGGCAAAGCACGCAACGATCATATGGATTATTGGACACCCGATGAGTTTAAATTGTTTATAACTGCCTTACAAGATACTAAACGCAATCGCTCTGCCCAAATTAAACGCAAAACCGATGAATATACCTTAGTGGTTGCCTTTACTATCCTTTTTTATTGCGGTTTGCGCGTAGGCGAGCTTCTTGCTTTAACTCATGATGATATTGATTTAGAGAACTCTCGACTTTCGATTACGAAGACCTATAAGCGTTTTAAAGGTACAGATTTAATACTGCAACCTAAAACAAAAGCTAGCGTCCGGAATATAAAAATGCCTGCAATAGTACATAAAATGCTTTCAGAATATCTCTCAAAACTTCCCTCTGATAATCCACAAGAGCGAATTTTCCAAGCTATAAGCTATAACAGCCTATATAGAGCTATTCACTCGGAAGCAAAGCTATTAGGATTAAAAGAAATCCGCGTCCATGATTTGCGTCACAGCTGTGCTAGTATGCTTGCCAATGCAGGCTGCGATTACGAGCAAATTAAAGCCTTCCTTGGACACAATGACGTGCGTGTAACTCTTAATATCTATACTCATCTCTATCCACACAAATTCGATGACATTGCTAATAAAATTGATAAGCTCGCCAATACATCAGTGGAAGAAAACAAGCAAAATTAACAAATCACCGTATAGTAGCAAACTAGTAGCACGGGCTTTTTTACACCGCTCTTACTTTTACTATAAAAATAAAATAAGCTCTGAAACCACATATTTCAGTGATTTCAGAGCAATATTTTAGAGTTTAATTAATGTCCAGATTTGGACGCTAATTATTTAACTTCTACAGTTGCGCCAGCAGCTTCCAGTTTCTCTTTCAGAGCGTCAGCGTCAGCTT
>CAKSGP010000037.1 GCA_934454745.1 uncultured Clostridia bacterium | reverse complement strand
ATTTAGTACAGAACTATGGCGTTGCGATTATTTTGTTTACGATTATTGTGAAGTTTTTGTTGCTTCCCTTGAACATAAAATCGCAGAAAGCTATGAAAAAGCAGCAGAAAATACAGCCAATATTGGTAGAGCTGCAAAAGAAATATGCTAACGACCAGCAAAAACTCCAGCAGGAAACGATGAAGCTCTACAAGGAGAATAATGTAAGTATGATGGGCGGTTGCTTGCCTATGCTTTTACAGATGCCTATTCTTGTTGCATTGTATCAGGCAATCCAGAAGCCGCTTACCTATATGTTCAATGTTCCTTACAAGGACATTCCCTCCGATATTGTAGGTAAGATTGTGACCCTTGCCGAAAAAGCAGGACAAACTGTATCCGGCGATGGAGCGGCGTATGTGTCAAATCTTATGAAGGTTGACCAGATAAGCATTTCAAGCTGGGCAGGACAAGTAGGGGGAAAACTTCACGAGTGGTATATTAACTTTAACTTCCTGGGTCTTGACCTTTCAAGAAAACCTCAGGATGCCCTCGGAGCATTTTCTAATCCTATGGCAAATCTGAGCATCATTTTATTGCTTATTATCCCTGTGCTTGCCGTTTTATCATCTGTTTTGCAGAGCAAAATATCAATGAAGCAGTCAGGACAGAGCAACAATAAGGATTCACAAGCCCAGTCTATGAACTCAATGATGATGTGGATGATGCCTCTTATGACAGGCTGGTTCACATTTGTTTTGCCGGCAGGTATAGGTCTTTACTGGATAATAAGCGGCTTGATCCAGATAATTCAGCAGTTAGCATTAAACTATTATTTTGATAAGAAAGGGGAGGACTTCGATGTCAAAGTTCCCGAAAAACGCTATCAGCACGGAAAAAAGAGCAAAAAGCATTGACGAGGCAGTAGAGCTTGCCTTATCAGAGCTTGGTATAGCAAGAGGAAACGCAGATATAGAAATCGTTCAGGCGCCGGCAAAGGGCTTTTTGCGTATCGGTGCAAAGGATGCCGTTGTTAAGGTAACAGCAAAGGTAGAGAAAACCGAAAAGTCGGGTAAGTCTGTTAATGACAAGCAGGTATCAAAACCCAAAAAGACAAAAACAAGCGGCGGAGTTTATAATTCAGATTCGCCTGCAGAGAACGCGAAGAATTTCATTAAGGATATTCTTACGGCAATGGGTATTGATGCTGAAGTTACAGCTGAGCTTAAAGACGATGTTGTTGAGATAAATCTTGAAGGCGAGAATATGGGTGTTGTAATCGGTAAGCGCGGCGATACCCTTGACAGCTTGCAGTATCTCACATCTTTAGTTGTTAATCAGGGGTCAGAGAATTATATAAAGGTTTCTATCGACACTGAAAACTACCGTCAGAAACGTGAGGAGGTTCTTAGTGCACTTGCAAACCGCCTTGCATCAAAGGTAGTACGCACAGGCAGAAAGTTTGCACTTGAGCCTATGAATCCTTATGAAAGACGTATTATTCACTCCAAGCTTCAGGATAATGAGGACGTAACAACATTCTCAATCGGACACGAGCCGTACAGGAAGGTTGTTATTGCACCGAAAAATCCGAAGCCGAACAATAAACGCAACGAATATAACAAGCCGAGAAGAACTGAGTCTGAAAATACATCACCAAAGGGCGGATATAATAACCAGCCTTACGGCGAGTCAGAGGAAGCATCAAGTACTGTAACTTATAAAGCAGACTTCAAGCCTCAGCAGCATAAAGCCGAGTACAAGAATTTTGAAGAATATCTTGCAGCTCATTCAAAAGATTGATAAAGCAAAAAACCGTTTTTGTATAAAGCAAAAACGGCTTTTTTGCCTTACTGTTTACAAACCTGTAAAAATATGGTATAATTTATATTAAAGCTGATATTGATATTTTAAGTGAATTAAATGGAGTTGTTGGAAATGATATATCAAAAAATTGACGAACTTGTAGCATACGGAATAAAAACCGGACTTATAGATGAAACAGACAGGATTTACGTAAGAAACAGGCTTTTAACAAAGCTTGGACTTGATTCTTACGAGGAAACTAGTGTATTAGAGCCTTTAGAAACTCTTGAGGAAATTCTTGATGCTATTACCGATTATGCCGCAGAAAATGGTATGCTTGAAAATAACAGCATTGTTTACAGGGATATATTTGACACGGAGATAATGGATACATTAACTCCATACCCATCAACTGTAATTAATAAGTTTAACGGGCTTTACGAGAAATCTCCAAAAGAGGCCACAGACTATTTCTATAAGCTATCCTGTGACAGTAATTACATAAGACGTGAGAGAATTGCAAGAGATGTAAAATGGGTTAAAAGCTCGGAATTTGGGGAAATCGATATAACAATTAACCGTTCAAAGCCTGAAAAGGATCCAAAAGCTATTGCGGCGGCAAGGCTACAAAAGGCATCATCATACCCTGCGTGTCAGCTTTGTGTTGAGAACGAGGGCTACGGCGGACGTGTCAATCACCCGGCACGCCAGAATCATAGAATAATACCTATCGATATATGCGGGGAGAAATGGGGATTTCAGTATTCGCCATACGTATATTATAACGAGCATTGTATAGTGATTAATTCTAAGCATACTCCTATGACAATCAATAGAAATGTATTTAAAAAGCTACTTGATTTTGTATCGAAGTTTAATCATTATATTGTAGGCTCCAATGCGGATTTACCGATTGTAGGCGGTTCAATACTCAGTCACGAGCATTTCCAGGGCGGACATTATACATTTGCAATGCACAGGGCAGAAAGCGAAAAGAAATATGATATAGACGGCTTTTCGGATGTTGAGATAACACGCCTTAAGTGGCCTATGTCGGTTATCAGGTTAAAGAGCGATAATGCCGAAAGTATAATAGAGCTGTCTGACAGGATATTAAAATCCTGGCGGGGATATACAGACGAGGACTCGTTTATATTCGCAAAAACAGATGATATACCCCATAACACAATAACGCCAATTGCAAGCGTTGCAGACGGAAAGTTTGTTATGGACCTTGTATTACGTAATAATATAACAACAGACGAACATCCCCTTGGTGTATATCACCCCCATAGCGAGCTACACCATATAAAGAAAGAGAACATCGGACTTATAGAGGTTATGGGACTTGCGGTATTGCCTGCAAGGCTTGTAGAGGAGCTTGAGGCTGTTGGCGATGCAATAATAAAGGGCAGTGATATGTCCCAAGACGAAAAGACTGCATCACATAAGGAGTGGGCAGAGGATATTAAAAATAGATACCCCCAAATTAATAAGGATAATGTTTTTGATATTCTAAAAGACGAAGTAGGTTCTGCATTCGTTGAGGTTTTGAAGCACGCAGGAGTATTTAAGCGTGATGATAAGGGTATGGCGGCATTTGACAAGTTTATGGCTCAGGTATAAAAGCATATCCGCAACATTGTATAAAATATAGAGGAATTTTCGGAAAGAAAATTCCTTTTTTATTCAATATATCCCTTTACAAATTAATGTAGGTATGATACAATAATTACTATGGTTTATTATGAAATAATACTGAATAAATAATTATTTTTATGAATAAATATTCACAGGAAGGTGTTTTATATGATAAAAACGGCGGTTCTTGGTGCAACTGGTTATGCAGGAATAGAGCTTGTTAGGATTTTGAGCAATCATCCGGAGGTAAAGCTTGAGGTGTTGGGGTCCCACAGCTTTGACGGTCAGCCAATATCGGAGGTGTATGCAAACTTTGCACATGTATTGGATATGAATTGCGAAGAGGTTTATCTTGACAGGGTTGCACGGTGCGATGTAGCATTTACCGCATTACCCCACGGTGCATCAAAGGATGTAATACCGTCACTTATAGAAAAAGGTCTTAAGGTTATCGATTTAAGTGGTGATTTCAGATATGACGATATAGAGGTTTACGAGAAGTGGTATGGTCAGGAACATTCATCACCTGAGCTTTTAAAAGAATCAGTTTACGGACTTTGCGAGCTTTATCGTGACAAGGTAAAGGATGCACGTCTTGTAGGTAATCCCGGCTGTTATACTACCTGTTCAATACTTGGTGCATACCCAATACTAAAAAGCGGATTGGGTAACAGCAAGAATATAATTGTAGATGCCAAATCAGGTGTAACGGGTGCCGGCAGGGGCCTTGGACTTGGAACACACTTCTGTGAGTGTACCGAAAATACAAAGGCATATAAAATCGCAACACATCGCCATACATCGGAGATTGAACAGGAGCTTTCAAAGGCTGCCGACAGAGAGGTTATGATTTCATTCACGCCTCACCTTATTCCCCAAAAGCGTGGCATTTTCTCGACTATATATGTAAATCTTAATAAACCATGTACAACAGAGGAGATTATTAATATATATAAGGACTTTTATAAGGATGAGTACTTTGTGCGTGTAAAGGATGATGGCAAGCTTCCGGAAACAAAGCACGTTGCAGGTTCAAACTTTGTTGATATAGGAATAGTTGTTGACGAAAGACTAAACCGTGCAGTAATTGTATCTGCAATAGATAATCTGTTTAAGGGTGCGGCAGGTCAGGCAGTTCAGAATATGAATATAATGTTCGGGCTTGACGAAAAAACAGGTATAGCAAACGCAGGATTTTATTTATAATTAAACAAAAGGGATAAACGAAGGGGAAAGATATGGAATCACTGATAAAAAAAGCACAGATACTTATTGATGCTTTGCCGTACATACAAAAATTTTCAGGTAAAACCGTGGTTATAAAATACGGCGGTAATGCAATGATAAACGAGGACTTAAAAAACTCCGTAATTGAGGATATTATCCTTTTGAAATTTATCGGACTTCATCCTATCGTTGTTCACGGCGGCGGCCCTGATATTTCAAAGGCACTAAACGAAAAGGGTGTACAGAGCAAATTTATAAACGGCTTACGTGTTACAGACGAAGAAACCGTAAAGGTAGCGCAAGAGGTACTTATCGGTAAGACAAACAAGGAAATTGTAGCACTTATAAACAAGCACGGCGGACGTGCTGTGGGTATAAGCGGTATAGATGCATCCTTCATAGAATGTGAAAAACAGAAAACCGTTGTAGATGGTGAGGAAGTTGATTTAGGCTATGTAGGAAAGATTATGAAGGTCAATACAGAGGTTCTTGACCATCTTTATAAAGGTTGTTGGATACCCGTTATTGCCCCTATCGGCACAGACAGCGAGGGCAACAGCTACAACGTAAATGCAGACTCTGTTGCATCGGCAGTTGCCGCAGCAGTTGAGGCAGAGAAGCTTATCCTTCTTACCGATGTTGAGGGAATAAAGGATAAAAACGGTGACGTTATATACGTTGCAGAGCCTCAGGATATAGACGAAATGATAGCGGACGGAACAATTAACGGCGGTATGATCCCTAAGGTTAAGGGCTGCGTAGATGCAATCCGCCAGGGTGTCACAGGCGTTCATATAATTGACGGACGCATTTCTCATTGCCTGCTTCTTGAGATATTCACAAAAACAGGCGTAGGAACTATGATAAAGAGCAATAAATATTAATTTAAGGAGATATGACAAAATGAAGATGTCAAATTTAATGATGCCTACTTTAAGAGAAGTGCCGGCAGAAGCAGAAATAGCAAGCCACAGACTTATGCTCCGCGCAGGAATGATAAGAAAGCTTGCGGCGGGAATATATTCATATTTACCACTTGGCTTAAGAACTCTTAAAAAGGTAGAGGCAATAGTCCGTGAGGAAATGGACAGAGCCGGGGCACAGGAGCTTTTAATGTCTGCACTCCTACCGGCTGAGGCATATCAGGCGTCGGGACGTTGGGAAGTTTTCGGACCAAGTATGTTCAAGCTTAAAGACCGCGGAGACCGCGATTTCTGTCTTGGACCTACCCACGAGGAGCTTTTCACACAGTGCGTTATAGATAACGTAAAGTCATACAAGGAATATCCTATGACACTTTACCAAATCCAGACAAAGTACCGTGACGAAGGCAGACCGAGATTTGGTGTTATAAGAAGCCGTGAGTTCGTTATGAAGGACGCATATAGCTTTGACCTTAATCAGAAGGGACTTGACGAGTCATATCAGAAAATGTATGACGCATACAACAGAATATTCACACGTCTTGGTCTGGACTTTACAGTAGTTGATGCAGACAGCGGTGCAATGGGCGGCAGCGGTTCTCAGGAATTTATGGTAAAATCACCTGTGGGCGAGGACGGCATTGCATACTGTGACGATTGCGGATATGCGGCAAACTATGAAAAGTGCGAGTGTATTCCGGAGGTAGTTGAGCAGATAGAGGGCTATTTTGAGATGGAGAAAATCGAAACTCCAAATGCCCATACAATAGATGAGCTTGTAGAATCTTTGGGAATGAAAGCACATAATTTTGCAAAGACAATAATTTACAAGGCAGACGATAAGTATATTGCGGCTATGGTACGTGGTGACCGTGACGTAAACGAGGTTAAGCTGAAAAACCTTGTGGGCTGTACAGATGATTTAGAGCTTGCTGAGCCTGCAATAGTTCGTGAGATAACAAATGCACAGGTTGGCTTTGCAGGTCCTATTAATCTTGGTATTCCCGTATATGCAGACAAGGAAGTTGAGTTCATGAAAAACTTCGTTGTGGGTGCAAACCAAACCGATATGCACTATAAAAATGTAAATATGGGACGTGATTTTACTCCTGATGTTATTGCAGATATACGTGTTGTTGTAAACGGGGATAAATGCCCTAAGTGTGGCGGTACAATTAAGTCAGAGCAGGGTATAGAGGTAGGTCATATCTTTAAGCTTGGCACAAAGTATTCTGATGCGTTGGGACTTAAATATCTTGATGAATCAGGCAAACAGCAGACTGTTGTAATGGGCTGTTATGGTATAGGTGTTACACGTTGTGTTGCGGCAGCTGTTGAACAACTACACGATGATAACGGTATTATATGGCCTGTATCAATAGCACCGTATCAGGCAATCGTTGTTCCTGCAAACTATAAGGATCAGGAGCAGATGGAGGCTGCAGAAAAGCTTTATAATGAGCTTTTAGATGCCGGTATAGAAACACTTCTTGATGATAGATCTGAGCGTGCAGGCGTTAAGTTTAAGGATGCAGACCTTATCGGTATCCCTGTAAGAGTAGTTGTTGGTAAAAAGCTTGGCGAGGGCATTGTTGAATACAAGGAAAGAACAATGGATTCAGCTATTAACATCAATCTTTCGGATGCTGTGTCAAAGATTACAGAATTTGTAAAAACTAATATATAAAAGGATTTTGACCACTTGAAATTTCAGAATTTGTATGGTATACTAATCATACGAGGCAATCCTGAAAGGAGTGACGAAGATGACAACTGATGAAAAAATGGATTTAATCATATCAAGACTTGACAAAATCGATACAAGACTTGACAAAATTGATACAAGACTTGACAAAGTAGACGAAAGACTTGACAAGGTAGACACAAGACTTGACAGAGTAGAAAGCGATGTTTCGGAGTTGAAAGAGGCACAACTTCAAACAACAGCAAAGCTTGATGGTACAATAGATAAATGTATTCAGGTGTTGTATGAAAGTCACACTATGCATAGTGAGAAATTCGATAAAGTTGATTTTGACTCAATCAAGAAAAATGCGGATATAGCAGTGACAATAGCAAAGATGGCATACGATGTGGCTATGAAGAAATAATAAATCGGTGTATAGCCTTGAAAGATTTCAGGGTCATACACCGTTTTTTTTGCGGATTACAATCCTAATATCTTTTTGTCTTTGTTTCAAATTATTCTTGAGTTATTGCTCTGCTATCAAGTAAGCTTCTGAATTTATAGATTAAACTGGCAGAATGTTACATTGACGAATTCGAAAAAATATAGTATAATGTATAAGGCAAATACTTTTTGCTGAAAAAAACAGGAAATGAGTTGAGAAAGGTGAAAAAAATTATAACAGTACTTGCTGTACTTATGATGTGTACAAGCACTGCTATGGCATCAATTATACCTGACCACAACGGCACTGACCTTGCATTATTTGATATAGGAACGAAAAAGCTTAATAAAGCTGTCAAAAGCTACAGTGACATTTTTAAAAGTGCCGGCGATCAGTACGGCGTAGACCCAAATATTTTAGCGGCTGTATGCATGCAGGAATCGAGCGGTATAAACTATCAGTATTATTCTGACGGCACTCCCCGTCCGGCGTGGGGCATTATGCAAATAGAGCACACCAATGAAAAAGCCTTTGCAAATTTTGGACTCGACCATACAGGAACAGCCTGGACCCTTGAGGACAGGCTTGATCCTGAAAAGGCAGTACCCTATGCGGCATATCTCTTGTCTGAATCTCTTTATAAATATGACTACGATTATGCGAAAATGCTTCAAGCATATAATTTCGGGGAAACGGTACTTAATAGAATTATCGATGCAGTGGGAGATGACTGGCTCGATGAGCGAAAGAACGCTGTCGATTATGTAAGCAACTGGCCCTATAAGAGCTATGGCGATGCATCGTACATAGAACACGTTTTAGCATACTACTCTAATGATATTGATTATGTTGGTGCAAAGGTTATGCTTAACGGTGAGTTGGTGAAGTTTAAAGACCAGTACCCAATAATTGATAATGGCACTACTCTTGTTCCCATACGTGCCGTAAGCGAAATGCTTAATGCAGATGTCAACTGGAATCAGGAGAGGGGCATTGCCTTAGTAAATAAGGGCGGAAAGGAAATCGAACTTCATACAGGTACAACAACTGCCTATATAAACGGTGAGAAGTTTGAGCTTGAAGTCAGTGCGGAGG
>CAKSGP010000036.1 GCA_934454745.1 uncultured Clostridia bacterium | reverse complement strand
TTTGATTTTTGGAGTAGTATAATATAAATAGAGGCGGCAAACACCCAAAAAACTGATATAATAAAATAAACCAGAACGAGGGAAAGAAAATGTCAAAGTGCAGTAAGGAATTCAAAGAAGAAGCAATTCGCCTATCGGATGAAATTGAGAACAATAACACGAGAACAAGTTAAGAGCATTGTTTTCAGATATATTTAGCGATTTCGTCACATATTTAACAATATTCAACCTTATGGTAGAAAATTTCCAAAAAAAACTTGAAATATGTGCTATAATATGATATAATTCCATTAAATTCGACAATATAATATTGAGTATACGGAATATGGTAAGAAGCAAAGGCGTAGATTGCCGTAGTACAGTTACCTGTATTAGTTTCGTAGCGATAGGTTGTTCCGGAGAAATCTTATTATTTAATAAGGTGCCGAAGGTGTAAGGCTGTTTGTACAGCTGATCTCTCAGGCAAAAGGACGGAGATACTTGTTATAACGATATATAACGTTTGCTGTTTATCTTCCTAATTTGGTTTTTTCGGAGCGATTTGCAAAGCACTGCATTTCGGCTCTTTTTATTTTGTTAATAATATCAAAGGAGTATATATATGGAATGGTTTTTAAATGTTGTTGAAAAAGTCAATAACGCAGTAAACGGGTTTGTATGGGGATGGCCTGCACTTATTCTTTTAGCGTTTGTGGGCGTGCTGATGACAATTCTCACAAAGTTTTTCCAAATTTCCCATATTGGGCATTGGTTTAAAAACACTATTGGCGCAATATTCAGCGATAGGCACATTACAAAACACACAAAAGACAAATCAATATCACAGTTCCAGAGTCTTTGTACGGCATTGGCGGCTACCGTAGGAACGGGTAATATTGCCGGAGTTGCGTCAGCCATCGTAGCTGGCGGTCCAGGAGCAGTGTTCTGGATGTGGATTGTTGCATTTTTTGGCATGATGACAAACTATGCTGAAAATGTTCTTGGTATCCTATACAGAATTAAAAATGACAAAGGCGAGTGGTCAGGCGGAGCAATGTACTACCTGAAGAATGGTCTTGGTGCGAAAAAAGGCTGTAAGCATATCGGTGCTATACTTGCCGTATTATTTAGCTGTTTCTGCTTGCTTGCATCTTTTGGCATCGGTAATATGACACAGGTTAACACCATTGCCACAAATATGTTAGAGGCATTTAGCATTCCGAAATTTGTGACAGGTATCGTAGTTCTTATTCTTGTGGGTCTTGTTGTCATTGGCGGTCTTAAGAGAATTGCGGCAGTTACAGAAAAAATTGTTCCGACAATGGTTATTTTGTACATTGTAGGAACAGTTATTATATGCGTTATGCATATATCATCGCTTGGTGATGTATTTGCATCTATATTCAAGGGAGCATTCGGTCTTAAAGCCGTAGGCGGCGGTATTGTCGGTTCAGGCGTTAAGCTTGCAGTGCAGATGGGTATGAAACGAGGCGTATTCTCCAACGAAGCAGGTCTTGGCTCATCTGTTATGGTTCACTCAAACTCCAACGTTAAGGAGCCTGTAAGACAGGGAATGTGGGGAATATTTGAGGTATTTGCAGATACAATAATTGTATGCACACTTACTGCTATTTCAGTGCTATCTTCAGGTTTTATTGATTTGGAAACAGGTAAGGTTGTTGATTCGGTTACAAATAGCGGTTCACTTGTAGGTCAAGCCTTTGGGGCAACCTTCGGTCAGGTAGGTACAGCCTTTGTCGCAATTGCACTTTTGCTGTTTGCATTCTCAACTGTCCTTGGTTGGAGCCATTACGGAACAAAAGCGTTTGAGTATTTGTTTGGTACAAACACTATATTTATTTACAGAATTATCTTTGTTGCGGCAGTCCTTGGTGGTGCAGTTATGGGCGAAAACCTTGCATGGGATCTTTCTGATACCTTTAACGGACTTATGATGCTTCCTAACCTTATAGGTGTGCTTGTACTATCGCCGATAATATTCAAATGCACAAAGAACTATGTTGACCGCTATATGCGTCACAAGGATATAGAACCTATGCTTTCTGTATATTCTGATATACAGGCAGAGAATGCAGAAGCGGTTAAAAAGAGTGCAGAATAAAATACATAAAAAAACACGGAAAACGTTCTGTTTGCCGTGTTTTTTATGTACGAAAATTTTGCCAAAATATATTGATAAATTAAACTATATGTGATATAATTACACGGCTGCATAAATATAAAAATTCAAAGAGGTGTAAATTAAATGTCAAAATTAAAAAATTATGTTCAAATTTTACCCGGATTTGCAATTGCTTTAGTTATAGCATTTGTTGCAAAATATTTAGAGAGCTTGTTACCTATACACATTATAGGTGCATCGGTAATTGCTCTTTTTATAGGTATGGGTATTAACCAGATAAAAAAACCGACGGCTTTATTGACAAAGGGGCTGAAATTTACTTCAAAGAAAATACTTAAGTTTGCAATTATTCTTCTCGGTGCGTCACTTAGTATAGGAACAATCCTTAATGTAGGAAAGTTATCGCTTGAAGTTATGTTTTTCACACTCCTTACCTGCTTTGGCGGCGGATATTTTGTCGGAAAAGCCCTGGGACTAAACTGGAAGCTGTCCAACCTTATTTCCGCAGGAACAGGTATTTGCGGAGGCTCTGCAATTGCGGCTATTGCACCTGTTATCGATGCGGAGGACAAGGATATTGCCTATGCAATGAGTGCTACATTCCTGTTTGATATGGCAATGATTATATTGTTTCCCATAATGGGCAGAGCCTTGGGACTTTCTGATATGGCATATGGTCTTTGGGCGGGAACATCGGTAAACGATACGTCAAGCGTAGTTGCTGCAGGATATGCTTTCTCTGAGGCGGCAGGTGATTTTGCTACTATGGTAAAGCTGACAAGAACCCTTTCAATTATTCCCACAGTTCTTGTTTTTGCATTTATTAATCTCAGAATTAAGAGCAAAGCGGCTGTTTCAAATACAAATGGAGAGAGCGGAAAAATCAATATTTTAAGTCTGTTCCCCTGGTTTATATTAGGCTTTGTTGGACTTGCTATAATCAACAGTATTGGCGTAATCCCTGCTTGGGTATCTTCTGGTGCAAAAGAGATAAGTAAATTCCTTATGATTGCGGCACTTGCGGCAATCGGTCTTAACACAGACTTCAAGGAAATGAAAAAATCAGGTATCAATCCTATGATACACGGTTTCATAATCTCAGCGGCAGTTGTTATTGTAGCAATAGCGGTGGAATACTTTATAGGACTTGTTTAATAATAAAATGGTGTTGCATCAGCAACACCATTTTATTATCTATTAATCCTCGAATGGAAATATATTACTTAAAAAATCCTTTGCCTTATTTCCGGCTTTTGATATTGAATCAATTTTTGAACGTGACGGAATTGATTCGTTTTCATCCTCCTCATCCTCAAACTTAATTCCTGCCATAGGACGACGCATTTCAAAGGAATATTCATTATCGTTCTCCTCTTTTAGAGCTGTACGCTGTTTATCCCATTTACCAAGGATTTCACGCTCGTCCTCTTTGATTTTAACGCTTTGTCTGCGTTCAGGCATTTCCATACCCTCATCAGTTCTTGCGTAGTTCTCGTTACGATTTATAATCTCTGTTGCAGGCTCGTTTATATCAGTAAGTGTCGATGCAAACTTTTCTTCTATATCCTTTCTCAATGCACGGATTTCAGCAGAACCCTGTGTATTGCGTTTTGCAAGTCTGTAAAAACGATTGCTTATCCAACAACTCAATATGAAGTTTACTATAACAGAAAGCAAGAACCAAAAGAATCCGCCCCACTTTGTAAGGTATTTCTTTGCTGTAACATTCTGATTTGCTGCCTGTGAAGTTACATTTTCAGTGGTCTGAGTTGAAGTTTTGCTTGCACTTGTTGTTTTAGACTTGCTGTCATCGCTTTTAACTGTATCTGTTACAGATGAATTATCATTAGGACCGGACCTTGGAGTCATTGTTGCAAATACACCTGTTGCGGCAACTGTGAAGGTTACCGACATTGCACATACTGTTATTATAAGTTTTTTAAATATATTTTTCATTTTATTCCATTCCTTTCCGTGACATACGCCACCGCAGTTTATATCAGTTCTCATCTTTGAAAACGTTTCTGAGTTCATTTTTTATGCTAAGTCGGTTAAACCGCATCTTGTTTGCCTCGTATATACGCATATATGAAAGCATTTTTTTATCGTCGCGCTTGCTACGCATAGCACCTATTAAAAACCAGTTCCAGAAGCTTTCAGGCATTGTTTCAGTGCTTATTATCTCCTCGTGATAATGACCTTGTGATTCGATTATCTCTATACCAAGCTTTGCTATCATATAGTTATAGCATTGCGGCTCTTTCTCACGTAATTCAAGGATTAGTCGTTTTATGCGAATAGCAAGTCGTTGTGCCTCACGCTGATTACCATATGCACCCTGCCACATATAAAAGGCTCCTAAAAGCTTTGATATCAAGAACGGTGATGGACTCTCCTCAAGGTTTGTCATAACATCACGCTTTATACTCTCATATGTTCTGCGTTTAAATGGCTCATATCCCACGTGAGTTAAAAGACGTTTTATTGTTTTTGTGTCCTCGGCTGTTTCTTGAGGGAGCTTCTTTCGCTGAGTTATTGTTATGCCATATCTTGACCAGTCAACCTCGTCGTGCTCTGCAATGTATTTCACACAACCCTTTGAAAGACTTTTATCCTCTGTTGACGCCTCAATATATGCAATAAGCTCATACATTTCCTCAGGGATCCACCCCTCCGGCAGTGAGAACATATTTGCACCATAGCCGGTTACAAGCTTATTAATAGCAAGCTCCGTAACTACTGATATGTATTTTTTCTTATTCAAAAGCATACTTGCCCAGCTGTCAAAAACAGCACTGTGTTTAAGACGCGCGATAAATTCAAGTACAAGAATTTTGTTCCGATCACCCATTATGTCAAAATTCTCGCATATACAGTCCATATAGTCTGTCAGCTTGTTGAGTATAACACCTATCTGACGCTGTGATGAAGAATCCGTAAAAATAGTTGCTATATCATAGCTTTCTCCGTTGCATAGCTTTTCTACGCAGTTTGATACGTATATATCCGTTACCTTTTCGATTTCATCATTAAAAAGATCAATGTTATCATACATAACCTTGGTAATTTCAAAACGCACATCAGCCATAGACTCATCATCTATATTTGCAAACAGCTCACTTGCACGAATTGCAAAAGCCTCATCACCTGCAGAACGCTTAAACTTCAAAAGCTTACCGCCTATTCCGCTGTATGTTACGTTTTGGGTCAGTGCAAACCAGTCAAGATATGCACTGACCGATTGCATTTTATACTTTGCATACTCCGAACGAAGAACTTTTGGCTCAAAGTTAAACAGGCTTGAGGTTGCAACGGCTGAAAAATCTATTTTCTCAAAATCTATATAGATGCAATTATCTCTTGTTTCTATTGATTCGGGGGTTATATTATTTTTCCCTTTTACTGTACCGTGAAAAATTATCTTATTCTGCTTATCCGACGGGAGATAAACATTATAGGTGGAAATTCCAGTATTTTCCGATATATCCCGCGGTAACAGCCATTTTAAAGCTATGAGGTATTTCTCAGTAGTTTCGGCTAAGGGGGTTGAAATACATATATTTTTAAGATTTTCTGATGTCAAAAGCGTTACAGCGTGATTAATAAGATATGTAAGCTCCTTTTTGTGCTCTTTTATAAACTCGCATATTTCGTTGTTATCAGGCTTTATAGGATTTTCAAGAATCGGCATATAACGTACAAGCTGTGTTTCGTACTCTTCCTTTGTAAGATATGTTCTAAACAGCTGTGAACCGTAATATTGTTCCGGGAAAAAGTCATCAACATACTCATCAAATACAAGTGCGTGTGCAAAAAAGTTTCCTGGCTCGCCGTTTATGTCATCGCCTGAATAAACGGACTGAATAGCCGCTATTTTTCCGTCTGAAAGACGTAAAGTTCTGAACGTTTTCGGAAACATCTGCGGAATTTGCGGGTCGGCAAATGTTTTCGGATACGTAGTTGTGTTGTTTTTTGGCAGTCTGTAACTTGAAAACCTGATTAGCTCTGAAATATTTTCACGGCTTAAGCCTTGGGAACAGGAATATACTCTGTGTCCCGGTGCATTCGATAAGCCAAGCTCAGGATCTGCAAGACTGTGCTGCACTGAAGTGTATATCATCTGGTATACCTTCATTTTTCTCCCCTCCACCTTTTTTATGTTATATTATTTTTTATCTGTCAGATATTTCAAAATTTTGCAGATTGCATTAAAATTTCGCGGATTATGCAGATTTCCGAACGCCGTGTACTCTTTGTACATAAGTTAGGAAATGTGTGCGAGATGCGGAATTTCAATCAGTCAAGCTCTTTTATGCCGGTGTATAGCTCATAGTATCTGCCCTTAAGCTCCAGCAATTCCTCATGAGTACCACGTTCTATAATTTCTCCGTCCTCCAGCACCATAATCGCATTTGCATTTCGTATCGTAGAAAGACGATGAGCAATAACAAAAGTAGTTCTGTTCTCCATCAATGCATCCATACCATGGTTTATGCTCTGCTCTGTTTTCGTATCAACAGAGGACGTTGCCTCGTCAAGAATAAGTATAGGTGCTTTGGAAAGTGCGGCTCTTGCAATGTTTAAGAGCTGTCTTTGTCCCTGTGAAAGATTTGCACCGTCGCCTGTTAGAACTGTATCATAGCCGTTAGGCATATTCTTTATAAATGAATGTGCACAGGAGGTCATTGCCGCCTTACGCACCTCATCATCGGTTGCGTCAAGTCTACCATATCGGATGTTTTCCATAACAGTACCTGTAAACAGATGTGTGTCCTGCAAAACAACTGCTATATGCTCTCTTAAGCTGTCACGGTCTATATCCTTTATATCAATACCGTCAATAGTAATTTTACCTGAATTAATATCGTAAAATCTTGTTATAAGATTTGTTATTGTAGTTTTTCCGGCACCTGTAGAGCCTACAAGTGCAATTTTCTGACCTGGATGAGCGTACATAGATACATTTTTCAGTATTGTCTTATCCGGTATGTAACCAAATGTAACGTTTTCAACAACAACATCGCCCCGAACCTCGGAAAGCTTGATTTTGCCTGTATCATTTGCAGTTTCAGGTTCCTCGTCCATTACCGCAAAAACACGTTCTGCACCTGCAAGTGCAGACATTACAACGTTAATCTGGTTTGATATTTCGTTAATCGGACGTGAAAAATGTCTTGAATAGTTTACAAATACAGTAAGTCCGCCAACGTCAAGTGCGGCAAAGCTCCCTATACCGATTTTGCCTATACGTGTAAGCAACGCAAGCGTTGAACCGATAAATGCAGTTACAGTATAGCTTACCTGTGACATTGCATTCATTGACGGCCCCATTATTCCGCCTAAGAAGTTCGCCTTTACCTGTATGTCACGAAGCTCATTGTTAAGCTTTTCAAAATCCGCTTTTGCGGTTTCCTCGTGGTTAAATACCTTAACAACCTTCTGACCGCTTATGGTTTCCTCAATATATCCGTTTACTTTTCCTAACTGTTCCTGTTGTTTTTTAAAATATTTTCTTGTATGCTTTGCTATTGTAGCGGACACAAGCGCCATAAGCGGTGCAAGCACCATTGTTACAGCCGCAAGGGGAACGTTTGTTATAAACATAAGCACTACTGTGCCGATAAGCGTTAATATTCCCGAGAACATTTGCAGAATTGTTGAGTCGAACATCTGCCCGATATTATCAACATCGTTTGTAAAACGGCTCATTATATCGCCGGTGGGATTAGTATCATAATACTTAATGCCAAGCCCCTGAAGCTTTGCGAATAAATCCTCACGTATACGTTTCAGCGTGCTTTGGGATACGCTTATCATTGTACGTGACTGAATAAAAGTAGCACATACACCAAAAAGATATATCCCTGCCATAATTGCAATACCCATTGCAAGAGAGGCTATTTTTTCGCCTATGGGCAATGATGAACCAAGATTATTGATTATCGGTCTTAGCATATATGTTGCCGCAAGGTTTGTGCCTGAGGATATAAGTACGCATATAACCGCAAGCATAACTTTATATTTATCCTTACCTACATATCCCAAGAGACGTTTTATTGCCGCACCTATATTTTTCGGTTTTGCTTTGGCTGCATAGCGTGCATTATTTCTGTTCCCCGGACCATGACCCATCTGTGGAGGCATATTAAGACACCTCCTTCTCTGACTGTGAATAATAAATGTCCATATACTCATTACAGGTCTTTAATAACTGCTCATGAGTACCCTCCCCGACAATTTTGCCGTCGTTAAGGACAATTATTTTATCAGCCTCTATTACAGAGTTTATTCTCTGTGCAATTATAATTTTTGTAGTATCCTTCAAATCCTCGTTCAATACTTTTCTGATTTTCGCCTCAGTTGCAGTATCTACTGCACTTGTGGAGTCGTCAAGAATAAGGATTTTTGGATTTTTAAGCAATGCTCTTGCTATACAAAGTCTCTGCTTTTGACCGCCGGACACATTTGAACCGCCCTGACCAAGCTCCGTGTCATAGCCTTCGATAAAGGAGGTTACAAATCCGTCTGCCTGTGCAAGCTCTGCGGCATTGCGGATTTTATCCATATCCGCGTCTGCATCGCCCCAACGCAGATTTTCCTCTATCGAGCCGGAGAACAGAACGTTTTTCTGCAAGACCATACCTACGCCGTCACGCAGGTGTTCCATATTGTAATCCTTAACG
>CAKSGP010000035.1 GCA_934454745.1 uncultured Clostridia bacterium | reverse complement strand
ACGTAATATCATCTACGAATTTGCGGTTTAAAAGACGTTTTGCCTCAGGGTTTATGTGGCTTAGATTACCATTTAAGTCAAAGGCCATAACACCGTCGCTCATATTCTGGAGAATGGTTTCCGTTTTTGTCATCTCCGAAATAGCCTTTTCAGAGGTTTCACGCTTTGTGTCGGAAAGATATATAAGAGCGTTTGTAAGTTCAGAAATCTCATCATCGCCCTGAGCAGGAGAAAGTGCAGTAGAATCACCGTCTGCAAGCTTTTTTGCCTGTGATGCAAGATTTTTCAAAGGTTTTGTTAGTGTTTTTGAAAACAGTAATGATGCAATAATCATTAATATAACAGATACTGCAATAATTATTAAAAATGCCTGTATAAGCTGTTGTGTTAACATATTCTGCCGTGTCATTGGATCACAGAGATATATAACAAACCGAACATTATCATCACTCTTAAGTGGGATGGCATACTCGATTGATTTTCCTGAGAAACGGTTATTTACCGCCTCATTCCCCGAAAGTGCCTCCTTAGTAACACCTGCCTTTTTAAAGATTTCCGAATCGTCATTTTGATATAAACAGTTGCCTTGTGCATCTGTAATTGCAAGAATCATGCCGGGATTTGCTTTAAACAGATATGACCCAAGCATTATGTTTTTTAAATTCTCTACATTTTCTGCTCCCGGCTCGCTTATTATAATGGCTTCACCGCCGTCAGGCGATGGCTCCACCGAAACTGCATTTGCAGTTTCATTAAGCAGATTTCGCATATCCTCGTCAAGAGTTTCCGATATAAGCGTATCAAAGTAATCGTGATAGTTTTTTACGGAATTTATTGTGACAAACAGACCTGCCCCGACTTCTGTCAGAAGGACTGTCATCACAAGGATTAATGTTATTTTTAATCGTATGCCTTTAAACATATTTTATCCTTTAAAGTTTATTGAAATAGTATCCAATTGAACGCTTTGTCATAATGTATTTTGGCAAGCTCGGATCGTCCTCAATCTTTTCACGCAAACGTCTGATTGTAACATCAACCGTACGCACATCGCCAAGATACTCATAACCCCATACGTTCTCAAGAAGCGTTTCGCGTGAGAAGATTTTATCCGGCTCTACTGCAAGGAATTTCAGGAGCTCGAATTCACGCATTGTTATGTCAATGATTTTTCCGTTTTTCTTTACTTCATATCTGTCAACATTAATAGTAACATCGCCGGAGGTGATAATATTTGACGAGTTTGCAGAAACCGCACTTTGCGCGTTTAGCTCTGAACGGCGTAGAAGTGCCTTTACACGTGCTGAAAGCTCACGTGCCGAATAGGGCTTTGTAATGTAGTCATCAGCACCGAATTCAAGGCCAAGAACCTTGTCAACCTCGTCCTCGCGTGCAGTAAGCATAATAATCGGTACAGATGAGGTTTTACGTATTTCCTTACATACGTCCATACCGTCCATACCCGGCAGGTTTACGTCAAGCAAAACAAGATTGGGTTTTTCGTTAAGGCACATTTCAAGACCTGAATTACCGTCGTAAGCAGAAAGTGTCTTATATCCTGACTGTGTGAAAGTATATGATAAAATATCATTTATGTTTTTCTCATCTTCGATTATAAGTATTGTAGTATCCATAATCTTTCCTTTCGTGATTTTAAATATAATAACAACAATATTACATATTAATTGCATATATTTTATCAAGAATCAACAAATATATCAAGTCTATTTTAAAAAAAAATTAAAAAAATTTCCTATAAATAAAATTTAATACTGAAATTACTAAAATTATATAGACAATTCGCATATTTTAAGGTATAATATAAGCGGTATGTTTTTATGCCAATGATTTTACAAATAGAGTAAAAAGCAATTAAAATATAAAATGAATAAAGCACTGTGGGGGGAAACGAATGAAACAGGATCTACTTGGTCTTAAAGATTTAAATGCCGAACAGATAAAAAATATCTTAAGCCACGCTGCCGAAATGAAAAAGGTAGTATTAAGCGACAATAAAAAGCTTCCGAATTTACAGGGTAAGACGGTCGTTAATCTGTTCTATGAAAACAGTACCCGAACGAGAACATCATTTGAGCTTGCGGCGAAGTATATGGGCGCAAATGCTACCAATATCTCATCAAGCGGTTCATCAGTGGAAAAGGGCGAAACCCTGATAGATACGGCGCAAACCCTTGATATGATGGGAACTGACGTGATTGTCATGCGTCACAATATGAGTGGAGCACCCCATAGCATAGCATCACGCATTAATGCCTCGATTATAAATGCCGGCGATGGTATGAACGAACACCCCACCCAAGCACTTTTGGATATGCTTACAATGATTGAACATAAAGGGTATATAAAGGGACTAAAGGTTGCTATAATCGGCGATGTATACCACTCACGTGTAGTACGTTCTGACATATACGGGCTGACAAAGCTTGGTGCGGAGGTAACAGTCGGCGGCCCTGCAACGCTTATGCCCAAGGGAATCGAAAAAATGGGCGTAAAAGCATATAACAATGTTCAGGAAGCCATAATTGATGCAGATGTTGTTATGGGTTTACGAATACAGCTTGAACGCCAGAAGAAAGGACTGTTCCCAAGTATCAGAGAGTATTTCAGATTTTTCGGGGTAGATGAGTCACGCTTAAAGCTTGCAAAGCCTGATGCCATAGTTATGCACCCGGGGCCAGTAAACAGAGGCGTTGAGCTGTCAAGTGTGGTAATAGACGGAAAAAAGAGTGTCATAACCAATCAGGTAACAAGCGGTGTAGCAGTGAGAATGGCTGTAATGGATATGATCACACACGGCGGATTTTAACAGATTTATGTTATATAAATCAAAAAATATGATGGGAGATAAGGCTTTGAAGATACTGATAAAAAACGGACATATAATTGATCCTGCAAACGGATTTGATGAGGTTAATGATATATATATAAATGACGGTGTTATAGCAGAAATCGGAAAGGATATTGAGCTTGACGGCGAGATGGTGCAGGTCATTGATGCTGAAGGTAAAATAGTAGCTCCAGGACTTGTTGATATGCATGTACATTTGCGTGAGCCGGGACAGGAGTATAAAGAGGATATAGAAACAGGAACGCGTGCGGCGGTATACGGAGGTGTAACATCAGTTGCGTGTATGCCAAATACCGAGCCTGTATGTGATAATGAAACTGTTGTACGCTATATCAAGGAGCGTGCAAAAGAGGTGGGATATGTAAACGTATTTCCTGTGGGTGCTATTTCAAAGGGACTTGAGGGCAAATATCTTGCTGAAATCGGCGAAATGGCATTTAACGGTGCCGTTGCAATTTCCGATGACGGACATCCTGTTGAAAATTCGGGACTTATGCGTCGTGCTATTGAATATTCGGAAATGTTTGATATACCTGTAATATCACACTGCGAGGACAGAGCGCTTGGCGAGGGCGATATGAATGAGGGTGCTGTTGCGACAGAAATGGGATTAAGAGGAATATCACCTGCGGCAGAGGAGATTATGGCGGCAAGAGATATACTTGTTGCCGAATCAATTGGTGCAAGAGTTCATATAGCACACATTTCAACGAAAAACACGGTAGAGCTTGTACGTCAGGCGAAAAAACGCGGTGTAAGAGTAACCTGTGAAACCTGCCCGCACTATTTCTCACTTACAGAGGAGGCGTGTCTTGGCTTTAATACTAATGCGAAAATGAATCCTCCGCTGAGAACCAGAGAGGACGTTAGGGCAATAAAAGAGGGGCTTAAAGACGGAACAATTGACTGTATAGTAACTGATCACGCTCCCCATCACCCTGATGAGAAAGACTGTGAATTCGGAAATGCCAAAAACGGTATAGTAGGTCTTGAAACCTCTTTAGGCTTGGGCATAAAGTACCTTGTAAAAGAGGGTTGGCTAACAATGAGCGAGCTTATTGAGAAAATGTCAAAGAACCCTGCTGAAATTTTGGGAATTGCCAAAGGAACACTAAGTGTCGGACGCGGCGCGGATATTGTAATATTTGATCCTGAAACAGCTTGGACTGTGGAAATAGACAAGCTTCATTCAAAGAGCAAAAATTCACCCTTTGACGGATTTAGCCTGTACGGTAAACCTGAATACGTAATAGTAGGCGGAGAAACAGTTATATATAAAGGTGAATTGATGAAATAAGTTAGAGAGGTACAAAAATGTCAATAGATTTACTTGTAGAGAAAATCAAAGAAAAGGGCAATCCGTCAGTTGCAGGTCTTGACCCGGTACTGGCGTATGTGCCGGGGTATCTAAGAGAAAAGGCCTATAAGGAATACGGTAAGAACTTAAAAGGTGCTTGCGAGGCTATTTGGGAATTTAATAAAGGTCTTATAGATGCGTTTTGTGACATAGTTCCTGCTGTAAAACCGCAGAGTGCATTTTACGAAATGTACGGACTATGCGGTGAGGAGATTTTGCACAGAACAATAAAATATGCAAAGGAAAAGGGACTTTACGTAATTCTTGACGTTAAGAGAAATGATATTGGCTCAACGGCTGAGGCATATTCAAAGGCATATCTTGGCAAGGTTGACATAGACGGCATAGAGGAGGAGCCGTGCCCGGTAGATTGCGTCACTGTAAACGGATACCTCGGCACAGACGGAATAAAACCTTTTGTTGAGGATTGTAAAGCATATGACAAAGCTATATTTGCACTTGTAAAGACTTCAAACCCATCATCAGGGGAGCTTCAGGACTTAACAGCAGGAGATAAAAAAATATATGAACATGTTGCAGAGCTTGTAAATACCTGGAACGAAGGCACAATTGGCAAAAGCGGTTACGGTGCTGTGGGAGCCGTTGTAGGTGCAACATATCCCGAACAGGCAACAGTTCTGAGAAAGATGATGAAGGAGTCATATTTCCTTGTCCCGGGCTACGGCGCACAAGGCGGCGGCGCAATGGGTGTTAAGCCGTGCTTTAATGAGGATGGCTTAGGTGCAATTGTAAATTCATCACGGGGAATTATGTGCGCATATAAGAAAGGCGACTGGAAAGAGGAACAGTTTGCTGAGGCGGCTCGGAAAGAAGCACTGAGAATGAAGGACGATATTACACGTGTACTATAATATCGTTATTCTGTTTCAATGAAATGCTTACTACTAATGCTGACACCTTTGAATATGTATTCTACGTAAGCATTTCATTGAACGTTCAGCATAGTAGTAGCAAAGAAAGTACGTTCTCACTAAATTTATTTCGGTAAACAATCTAAAAGGAAGGTGTAGAAAAGGTGAAAAAAGTATATAAATGTAAATTGGTATCAAAGCGTGAGCTTTGCCCGGGAATATTTGATTATGTTATAAATGCTCCAGAGATATCAGAGCTTGCATCAATTGGTCAGTTTTTGCATATTAACTGCGGAGGTAAAACACTTTTAAGACGTCCCATAAGTATATGTGATTTCGGCGAAGGCTTTGTTCGGTTCGCTTTTCAGGTAAAGGGCGAGGGAACAGAGGAGCTTGCAAAACGCGAGGTTGGTGATATAATAGACGTAATGGGCCCCTTAGGACACGGATTTACTGTTAAAGAGGGCGAAAAAGCAGTTGTAATCGGCGGCGGAATAGGTGTATTCCCTGTATTCGGATTGGCTCGTGAAACAGATAGTGCCGTATTTTTAGGCTTTAGAAACCGTGACCTTGTTGTAATGGAGGAGGACTTTAAGACGGTAAACGATAACGTGACAATCTGTACAGATGACGGCAGTTACGGCTATGACGGATTTGCTATTGCCGCAATGGGTGAATATCTCCTTGAAAATAAAGTGGATATGATTTATTGCTGCGGCCCGAAGCCTATGCTAAAGGCGGTAAAGCAGATTGCAGAATATAGAAATATACCCTGTCAGCTATCACTTGAGGAGCGTATGGGTTGCGGAATAGGTGCGTGTCTTACTTGTGTATGCAAAACTACCGGCAAGGGTATGGCAGAGCATAAGCAGGTTTGTACCTGCGGACCTGTATTTGATGCAAAGGAGGTTGTACTTTAATGGGCAAGCTGGAAATAGATTATTGCGGGGTTAAATTCAGAAATCCAATTGTTACAGCATCGGGCACCTTCGGATTTGGTTATGAATACAATGAGTATGTCCCCCTTGAGGAATACGGCGGTTTTGCGGCAAAGGGACTTACAAGAACAGAACGAGCAGGGAACAAAGCTCCCCGAATTGCCGAAACTCCCTATGGAATATTAAACAGTGTCGGACTCCAGAACCCTGGCGTTGATGCGTTTGCAAAGTATATAATGCCTCAACTTGCAAAAAGCTACGATACAAATGTAATTGCCAATATATCAGGCAACACAATAGATGAATATGCCGAAATGGCAGAAATTTTGTCAGACACAGATGTTTCATTAATAGAAATGAATATATCCTGTCCCAATGTCAAGCACGGCGGTCTTGCTTTCGGAACAAATGCGGAAGTTGTTGAGGAGCTTACAGGTGAGGTAAAAAAACATTGCACCAAACCCCTTGTTGTAAAGCTTTCTCCCAACGTTACGGATATTACGGAGATTGCAAAGGCGGCAGAAGCCGGCGGAGCAGACGGTGTATCTCTTATAAATACACTTCTCGGTATGAAAATAGATATAAACACACGCCGTCCCATACTTGCCAATAATATGGGCGGACTCTCAGGCCCTGCCGTAAAGCCTGTTGCAGTACGTATGGTACATCAGGTTTACAACGCTGTAAAGATACCGATTATAGGTATGGGCGGAGTTATGAGTGGTGCTGACGTAATAGAATTTATGCTTGCAGGGGCAAAGCTTGTTGCACTCGGCACTGCACTTTTTGCAAAGCCGGATTTAATTCTTGATGTCAAGCGTGAAATAAACGAATATATGGACCGTTTCAATATAGAGGATATAAACGATATAATCGGAACGGTAGAGTTAAACTAAAGCGTAACGGGGCGGAGCAATCTCCGCCTTGTTTTTGAGGTGAAAAAATGGAAACTCCAATATACAATCGACTTTCTGAGTACCACAGACAAGACAGAATACCCTTTGCTATGCCTGGGCATAAAAATATGCGTGGGCTTGATTTGAATTTTGGTATGTGTGATGTAACGGAGCTTTCAAAAACCTTAAACCTTATGGGCGATGACAAAACCATTATGCGTGCAAATGAGCTTTTAAGCGAGCTATACGGCTCGCAAGAAAGCTTTATTCTGACCTGTGGCTCAACATCTGCAGTACAGGCTATGATATTAAGCTGTGTAAATCCAGGTGATACCTTACTTGTGACCTCCGATTGCCATATAAGCGTTATAAATATATGCGCAATTGCAGGAATTAAAATCAAGCTTGTAAAAACAATTACAGAAAAAGATGTAACCTCTGAAATTAACGGAATTTTCGTTACATCACCCAATTATTACGGAGTCATAAAGGATATACGCAAAATCTCGGACATTGCAATACGTTTTGGTATTCCCCTTATGGTTGATGAGGCACACGGTGCACACTTTATGGGGAAATGCGGTATTCCGCGGACAGCCGTAGGGCTTGGTGCGGATATGGTTTGCCAGAGTGCACATAAAACCTTAAACGCTCTTACGGGTGCGGCGTATTTGCATATAGCATCGGACAGAGTAAATAAAGATCGTGTTAAACGTTCAATAAAAGCAGTGCATACCACAAGCCCATCATATATGATTGCAGCATCGGCAGATATAGCAAGAGCAACCCTTGCTGATATGGATTATTCCGATATTGTAAAGGAATGTAATGAATTTAAAAAAGCACTTGGTAAAACTCTTGTAAGGTTCAGAGAAAATGATGATCCTACACGGCTTGTACTTGACTTTTCAGCCTACGAAACAACAGGCTTTGATGTTGCCCGTAAGCTTTCGGAATATTACGGAACAGACGTTGAAATGGCAGATTTAAAAAATATAGTCCTTATAATAACGCCGTATAATAAACATTCCGATTTCATAACCCTCTTTAAAGGAATACGAGAGATACTAAGGGAAGAAAAGCTGTCAGAAAATAAAAAGAGCTTTCCGAAGCTACCGGATATATCAGGTGTAATATCCCCGCAATGCGGTTGGTTTAGAAAAACCGAGCAGATAGATATAGAGGATGCTGTTGGCAGAATATCAGCGCAGACAGTTTCTGTATATCCGCCGGGGACTGCGGTTATTGTTACGGGAGATACAGTGAAGGAATCGGCTGTTATATATATAAAAACCGTGCTTATGTATGGGGCGGAGGTTACAGGTGTAAGCGACGGAAAAATTGAAGTGGTAGTATGAATAAGATAATTATAGACGGTTTAATAGAAAATATAGTTTATCAAAACCCTGAAAACGGATACGTTATATGTGAGGTTTCCTCAAAAGCAGAAGGGGATTTCTATGCAGTGGGATATATGCCTACAATCCGCCCTGGTGAGCGCGCCTCTCTTACGGGTAAATGGGTAACACACCCCGAATACGGAGAGCAGTTCAAGGTTGAGATTTATGAAACCATTATGCCATCAGAGGAAACAGCAATAATAAAATATCTCTCATCAGGCCTAATAAAGGGCGTCCGTGAAGCTACTGCAAAAAAGCTCTACGAGTCCTTTGGCGAAAATGTTTTTGATGTGCTTACAAATGATCCGAAAAGCGTAGCGAAAATTAAAGGAATAAGCAAGAGCAGAGCAGAAATAATTTGTGCGTCATTTAACGAGCAACGCAGTATTCAGAACATTATAATGTTTCTGCAACAGTATAATATAGGTGCACATACTGCCATAAAAATACATAAAATTTTTGGGAGTAATTCAGTTAATACAATAAAAGA
>CAKSGP010000034.1 GCA_934454745.1 uncultured Clostridia bacterium | reverse complement strand
GTGTGCGTGTCTCATCATTTGGTATTCGAAGGCTTTCAAGACCAAAAGCAAGTTCGTGCCATACCTTATCCGTTACAAGCTGACTTTCAATATTCTGCATTACATATCCAATTTTTGATGATGTTATATCAGCTGTAAGACTGTCAATTTTGTCTTTGTAAAAATATATATCCCCGCTTTTTTCACCACAGGGTGCTAAACTGTGCTTTAAGAGCCTTAAAAGAGTAGTCTTTCCACAGCCTGACTTTCCACATAAGAGGACAAACTCACCTGAATTTATTGTAATATTTATATTACAAAGAGCATTTTCACTATTATTCGGATATTTAAAATTCAGGTTTTCGATTTTATAACATTCCATTTCAGTTTCTCCAAGAGTTCAATTATAGTCGGAATAAATACCATTAGGGCAAAAGCCAAAAATATACTTGTTGAGTAAGGAGTTTTGTAAATAAAATTCATTGATGGGAAATATGTATAATCCACACCCCCGAAAACTCTTCCCAGTATGATGTATATGCCAAGGCAAAGTATTAAGGCAAGAGTAATTCCGTCACGTCCGTCAAAGCGGAACACTGAAAAGGAGCTTCGCCGTTTTGTGCCGTATCCCCGTGCTTTCATACTGTCTGCGGTATCAACACCATTTTCCAGTGCCCAGGTAATCACAATTGATATTACCCTTACAGTATTTTTAATGCGTTTTAATATAGTGTTTTTCGAGCCGTCATTTGATATGCCCTCTTGTGCTTCTGCTACGTTTTTAAATTGCTGTATAAAACGAGGCACAAACCTCAGTGTCATAGACAACATAAGAGCAAGTGACGGGAGTATCCGCCCGAACAGATATACAATCTTATCACTTGTTATAACCTCGTTTAAGCATAAAAACCAGCATATCAGGCTTATAATCATCACCGCTGCACATATACCGTAAACCATAGATTCAAGTGTCAGGGGATTACCGTCGGGCAGATAGGAAATAATAGTAACTCCTTTGTGGTTAAATACAGGATTTAAAACTGCCATAAACAGAGCTGTGGGAAGCATATATAATATATTTGTTTTTATTGCTTTTTTGCCCTTTAATATCACCGAGTATGAAAATGCACCGCAAAGGGATATTCCTAAGAATACAGGATGCAAAAAAACACAGGAAAATCCGATTATAAACGCGAAATAAATGAGATTTACAAGTGGGTGATAGGTTTTAAATTCATTAATCATTGTTCTCTACCATTCCTTGCTGAATAGTCATCACCTATATCCCGGCCTCCGTCACAGGTATATACCCATTCGATAATATCATCGTTTTTTATTATATACTGTGATGCGCTGTATTTGGGGTAGATTCCGTTCACCTTGTACATCCAGCCTGACAGTTCTCCGCAATCACGCTCATAAAGATTTGCCAGTCCCTCTATGTATGCACTGTTATACATCGGTGTATTGACATATTCAAGATGGATTTTATTTTTCTTCATCTCACGTGTAAGCAGATTAAACACACTTTCGCCTTTATAGAACACTACCTCTGTTTTCGGGAAAATAACGCCGTTTTGGGGAATAATCCCAATCTTATTCGGATTAAGGCTTGCCATATTTTTAAGTACTGTATCGCACCTGACCGAAAGTGTACAGGTTAAATCCGTTGTACCTTGGGTAGCATCAGGCATAGCCGTTGCCTTAGAAGGCGGTGGTGTCTGAATCTTTGGCTCTGCAGTTGATTTTGGTAATTGAGTTTGACCGACATCATCGGCTTTTGTTGGATTTGCCGTTTGAGTAGGCATTACAGCCGATGGTGTCTCGCCTACCGCAGTCTGGGTAGGCGGGGATGTAAAATCAGCTATTTTATTTGTCTTATTCTCAGGTGTACCGCCAAGTATAAATGCTATTACAAGCAGTATCACCGCCGCCGTAGCGGAAATTATTTTGATTTTATGTTTCTTTAAAAAGTTCATAGTAATTTTGATTTAGAAAGTGTATTATAAATAATTTGTGCCATTTCGGCGCGTGTAATTTCCTCTTTTGGATTTATTTCCAAAACGTCTTTATCAAGAAGTGATTCAAAGAAGCAGAACGCCATAGATGATGATGCCCAATCGGAAATTGATGTATAATCGGTAAATTCTGCAAGGGAGTTTCTGATTCCGTCCTCTGTCATATTTGTATTCATTCCGCAAAGCATTGAGGCTCTTGCTATCATTGTTGCCGCCTCTTCGCGTGTTATTAGTCCGTTGGGATTAAACTCCGTATTCGATACACCATTTATTATTCCGTAATGGTATGCAGTATTTATATAGCCAAAGAACCAGTCAGTTTTTGATACATCATTAAAATCAAAGCCGTCCTTTTCGGGAAGTCCTAACGCTCTTACAATAATTGCTGAAAACTGTGCCCTTGTCATAGTGCTGTCGGGAGCATAGGTTTCGTCATCCATACCATCTATAATTCCGCGTTCAGCAAGTGTTTCGATAGCAACCTGATTTTTGTGGTCTTTAATATCAGGGAATGTTCTGCCCTTATCTGTTATTGGCATAACCCTTACATCTGCGTGCTTGTTAGGCAAGCCTGACGGTATGGGTGTCGGTGTTGGAGTTGGTGACGCCGACGGTGTAGGACGGTATGAGCCACCGCCTCCTGATGGTCTTGATGTAGCCGTTGGAGTGGGTGTTGCTGTTGGTTCAGCTGTTGGCTCGGTTGTTGCCTCAGGTGTCTGTGTCGCCTCCGGCGTTGGTTCAGCTACGTCAAGAGTTGCTCTTGCCTCATTTGTAGGATTGTTTTTAAAATCGTATATGGTTTTTCCGCTTTCAAAGAGCTTACTTGCTATCAAGCCACGGAATCCCTGTTCTGTGCTGAAGGAGTTTGATGCAGGCTCAAATCCGTCATAAGACTCATTTGTATAAGACATAAGATCATCAATCAGGTTATGTCCGTCAAAGTTTTCAGGATCTATGCCTGTTGCACAAAGTCCAGCAATTGCAAGACTTATTGATGCGGCATTGTCGAGATTACCTGTTTTTCCTTGATAGCCCTTTATGAGCTCTACTGATTCATCAACTGCAGATTGTACGTCACTATTTTCTGCACAGTATGGTGCAAGAGCACGGAGCATAGGTGTTATTCCGTCAACACCGTATGTTGTGTCCTGCCAAGCGGCTTTGCCCGCCTCTGAAACTGCAAAATTAAGAAGCATTTCAAGCGTTGGAGCGGGAGCATAGTCCCCACCCTCACTAAGTGCTATAAGCACATATGGCAAAGTGTACTCATACCATGGTGCAGTAACAGAATCCTCTGTTATAAGATTTGTAAGCTTTGATACAATATCAAGTGCTGTTTCGTCTTTTGTATATGTATTTCTTGCATCATATCCTAAAGCACGTAGTACAATTATGCACTTTGCAAGATCGCTTTGGGAGGTTGTTTGGTTTGCAGTTTCAATGATGTTGTCAATACACGCCTGTTTGTCATCATTTGAAAGTACGTTTTCTGTTTCGGGATACAATGTAAGATAATCGGCAAAATCAGCCGCAAACCAAATCATATTTTCGTCATCTGCAATACCGCTTTGTGCATATCTTTCGGCAATATTGTGCATCTGTTCTTCTGCCGTAACGGCAGTTGGTTCTCCATCGGCATAAATGGTTATGCCTGTTGTGGTAAAGAGCATTATTATGCTCAGGAATAAAGATAGTGTTTTTTTCATTTTTTGCTCTCCTTTGTTTTTTGCCGAGCATTAAAAAACTGCGGCAATTTTTATAAAATTACCACAGCTGAGTGTTCCTGTGATCTATCACAAATTGCACGAAAAAAATGGATACAGAAATACTGCAAAAACGCACAATAAAGCTGTTCCTATGCAATAGCACTTACGGATACAGCATCAAAGCAGGTCTTGTGGCTTGCGTTATATGGAAAAATCTCCGCATTTTTATATACTGCCTTCTCAGTTTCCCAATGACCGGTTTTCACCGACGTAGATAAAAACATTTAACGCATACACCGACAGGTATCGCCGAGGATTCGCACCTCGTTCCCTTTTCACCGACCAAACCCAAACGGTATGGCCGACACTTTGTGTGATGATATTTAATTTTATATTCAGATTATAGCACAGATTTGATTTGTGGTCAATCACAAAATTTCACAAAAAACCATAATTATTCGGTTATATTCTGACACTTTCGCCCTTATCGGACAAGTATTTTTTAAGCTCCATAATTTCTATCTCTTTAAAGTGGAACAGGCTTGCCGCAAGAACAGCATCAGCTTTGCCGTAGGTTAATGCGTCAAGAAAATGGCTCATTTCTCCCGCACCTCCTGATGCGATAACAGGAATTTTTGCGTTTTCCGAAATTGCTCGGGTAAGCTCTAAATCGTAGCCTGACTTTGTACCGTCACAATCCATACTTGTCAGGAGGATTTCTCCGGCACCAAGCCGTTCTGCTTCCTTTGCCCATTCTAAAGCATCAATACCTGTATTTACACGTCCGCCGTTTAAATAGACGTTCCATCCGCTGCTGTCCTCTTTACGTTTTGCATCAATGGCACATACAACGCATTGGGAGCCGAATTTCTCCGCGGCCTCACTTATAAGCAAGGGATTTTTGATTGCGGCACTGTTTACTGATACCTTGTCAGCACCTGCATTTAATATTGTACGGAAATCCTCTGTTGTGCGTATTCCTCCACCTACCGTAAAGGGGATAAACACACATTCTGCAACACGCTTTACCATATCTGCAACGGTATTTCTTGCATCGCTTGAGGCTGTAATATCCAGAAACACAAGCTCGTCTGCGCCTGCTTCGTTGTAAGCCTTAGCACAGGCGACGGGATCTCCGGCATCAATCAGGTTAACAAAGTTAACACCTTTTACAACACGTCCGTCCTTTACATCAAGACAGGGGATAATTCTTTTTGCATACATAGTTTTGATCTCCCTTACAGATTGATAAATTTTTTCAGGATATTAAGTCCTGCATCACCGCTTTTTTCAGGATGGAACTGCACAGCAAAAACGTTGCCCTTTTCTATACTTATTGGAAGTTCTTTGCCGTAGGTGGTATATGATGATATTAAAGCCACATCATCAGGCTCAATGTAGTATGAGTGAACGAAATACATAAATTCCTCTGTATCAGGCAGAATTTTGCTCGGTTTTGCGGGTTTGATATTATTCCAGCCGATATGCGGGATTTTAAGATTGCAGTCAGGGATTTTTACAACTTTTCCCTTTAAAACGCCAAGACCTTTTGCATCGGGACTTTCCTCGCTTGTTTCAAACAAAAGATGTAATCCCAAGCAGATGCCCAAAAACGGACGGCTTCCGTCTGCCGCCTCTTTTATAACATCAAAAAGGTCGTTATTTACTATACATTCCATTGCGTTGCCGAAGGAGCCGACACCAGGCAGAATTACGTGGTCCGCCAAAAGAATTGTATCTCTGTCCTTTGTTATTACTGATTCTGCACCTGAAAAGCTAAGTGCATTTTTAACGCTGTGCAGATTGCCTGCACCGTAATCTATTATTGCAACCATTGTTTTTTACCTCTGTTTTTTGTATATGCTATATTTTAACACAATACACCTTATAATTCAATTAAAAATTGATTATTTTTAAAAAAACTCTTTTTTTTTGACAATAAATGTGATATACTAACTATTAATTATTTTAATAGGAGTAATATTCAAATGAAAAAGGTTGGATTTGATAACGAAAAATATTTAAAAACCCAGTCTGAGCAAATACGTAAACGTATAGCACAATTTGGGGGTAAGCTATACCTTGAGTTCGGAGGCAAGCTTTTTGATGATTACCACGCATCAAGGGTATTGCCGGGATTTGAGCCTGACAGTAAGATGCGTATGCTTCAGCAGTTAAAGGACGAAGTGGAAATAGTAATTGCAATAAATGCGGCGGATATTGAATCCAATAAGATCAGAGGCGATTTGGGAATTACTTATGATGAGGACGTTTTAAGACTTATAGATACCTTTCGTGAGCTTGGGCTTTTTGTGGGCAGTGTAGTGCTTACAAGATATAATTCACAGCCGGCGGCAAACACCTTCAGAAAACAACTGACATCTTTGGGAATACGCTGTTATTGCCATTATCCCATTGAGGGGTATCCGTCAGATGTTGCACATATAGTAAGTGAGGACGGATTTGGAAAGAATGAGTATATAGAAACGAGCCGTTCTCTTATAGTTGTAACAGCACCGGGACCCGGAAGCGGAAAGATGGCTACCTGTTTAAGCCAGCTGTATCACGACTATAAGCGTGGGATAACGGCGGGATATGCCAAGTTTGAAACCTTTCCCATCTGGAATATACCCCTAAAGCACCCTGTAAACCTTGCCTATGAGGCGGCAACAGCAGACCTTAACGATATTAATATGATAGACCCGTTCCATTTGGAAACATACGGAGAAACGGCAATTAACTATAACCGCGACGTTGAGATATTCCCGGTGCTGAGTGCAACCTTTGAGAAAATTCAGGGAGAATGTCCATATAATTCACCGACGGATATGGGTGTCAATATGGCGGGAAACTGCATAATTGACGATGCGGTGTGCTGTGAAGCATCAAAAATGGAGATTTTACGCCGATACTACGCTGCAAGCGTTAAAAAGTTTAAAAACCAGACTGATGATGACACAGAAATCCGTAAGCTTGAGCTTTTAATGAATCAATCGGGAATAACTTCCGATATATGCCCGGCAGTGTCAGCAGCACTAATTAAAGCTGAAACAACAGGAGCACCGGCGGCGGCAATGGTATTGCCTGACGGACGTGTGGTAACGGGAAAAACCTCAAATACCCTTGGCGCGGCATCTGCATTGATGCTTAACGCACTAAAGGAGCTGGGCGGTATTGATGATAGTCTGCATCTTATTTCAGCAGATGTACTTGAGCCCATTTGCGAACTGAAAACAAGGTATTTAAAGCATAAAAATCCACGATTGCACATTGAGGAGGTGCTTTTGGCACTTACGGTTTCTGCACGTACAGATGAAGTTGCCGAGCTTGCCACGAAACAGCTTTCAAAGCTTGCAGGGGCAGAAGCACATTTTTCTGTAATAATAAGCGACGAGGACGAAAGAAACCTACGCCGTCTGGGTATAAATGTAAGCTGTGAACCGAAATATGAAAACAAACAGCTTTACCATAAAAACAGCTGATAAAAAACGCAGGCTACCTATTTTGCCTGCGTTTTCTTCTTACGCGGTTTATATGCCGCTCAAAATCGCCGTTATTTATAAATTCGGCTAAAACATACTGTTCAAAGACAGGTACCGTACAGGAATAGAAGCCTAACTTGTCTGTAAACGTATCAACTAACTGCACGGGGAGCACCATATAGCTTATTCGCATGGATGGTGCGATGGTTTTTGAAAAGGTGTTTACATATATGACAGTACGCTGTGGTTCAAGAGAAAACACAGTATCCTCATACTTTTTTGAAACAGTAAATTCAGAGCCGAAATCGTCTTCAATTATAATCCCGTCTCTTTTTATTGCCCATTGTATATATTCGTTTCGTTTTGATGCACCTGCCGTTACACCGGTAGGAAAACTTTCAAAAGGCGTTATATGAAGTACCGACGCTTTTGTTTTTTTTAACTCCCCTGTTATAATACCGTCTGGGCCTAATTTCAGCTTGTCGCATTGTACACCGTTTGCTCGATAGACCGAATAGATTTTTTCATAGGACGGATCCTCTATTGCATATATTTTATCTCGTCCCAAAAGCTGTACAATAAGGCTGTACAGATATTCCGAGCCAGAACCTATAACTATTTGTTCGGGACGTACCCTTATTCCTTTTCCCCGTGCAAGATATTGGCATATTGCATGCTTTAACTCGGGACTCCCCAAATTGGGGGATTTGATAAGTATCTGTTCACCATATTTTGAAATTACGTTACGCATTGTTTTGGCAAAAACAGAAAATGGAAAATCTTCACTTGTGTCGTGACTGCTTTTGTAGGGGAGAATATCTGATATCTCACTGTATTCGGATATGGGTACAAAATCCTTTGCTCTGTATGATACAAAGTATCCGCTGCGTTCCTTAGACTCCACATATCCCTCATCGCATAAGATACTGTAAGTATGCTCCACAGTTATTACACTTGTGCCCGTTTCTGCCGCTAAAATACGCTTTGAGGGGAGCTTATCGCCGTATTTGTATATGGATTGGGTTATGTCCTCACGCAATTGTAAGTACAACTGCATATATGAGCTTTTCTCTGAATTATTATCAATTAAATATTTCATCTGGTTATATAAAAAACTCCTTAACTGGTAATTGTTATATTGTCAGATATAGTATAACATATAAACAAATATTTGTAAAGTAGCAAATTAACGTGAAAAATAAACAGTGCATCACATCTTTAAAACCTGCCATGAAGTATACATATTCGTCGGCGGCAGCCTTTTGAGCGACCTGCTTGCTTCTTTTTCACGTTAGATTTGTGCCGCCGCTTGGCGGAGAAATGGAGGATTAATATGAATAACGAAAGATTTGAATTAAACAAAAATCTTGCTCAAATGCTTAAGGGCGGAGTTATAATGGATGTTACAACTCCCGAACAGGCAAGAATAGCAGAGGAGGCAGGTGCGTGTGCTGTAATGGCACTTGAGAGAATTCCTGCTGATATAAGAGCCGCAGGCGGTGTGTCGAGAATGAGTGATCCTAAGATGATAAAGGGTATTCAGGAGGCTGTAAGTATTCCTGTAATGGCGAAATGCAGAATAGGTCATTTTGCAGAGGCACAGATTTTAGAGGCAATCGAGATTGACTATATAGACGAAAGTGAAGTGCTATCACCTGCTGATGATAAGTATCATATCGACAAGACAATGTTTAAGGT
>CAKSGP010000033.1 GCA_934454745.1 uncultured Clostridia bacterium | reverse complement strand
ACAATGTTCATCTTTCTCTTATGCTTTTTTATCTGCTCAATAGTTTTTCTTGTTATACCGCAATGCAATGTAACAAAGTCCACTCCGTCCTCTGCATGCAAACGGACTACATCAATGAAATCCTTTGCGGTAAGTGTTGCTAAATCTCTTTGATAATGGATAACACTGTCATAAACAGGCACTGTACCTATCATTGCGGGACATTCACTCGTTAATTTTCTTCTGAAGGGCTGTGTGTTTCCGTGAGATGACAAATCCATAATTGCCTCTGCGCCCATATTTACAGCAGCCATAACCTTTTCCATCTCTACATCATAATCCTTGCAATCACGTGATACACCGAGATTTACGTTGATTTTAGTACGGAGCATCGAGCCGACGCCGTTTGGATCTATGCAGGTGTGGAGCTTATTAGCACATATTGCAACCTGTCCCTTTGCCACTAAATCTCTGATCTCTTCCTCTGTACGATATTCTTTTTCGGCAACCGCTTTCATTTCAGGGGTTATAATACCTTTTCTTGCGGCATCCATTTGTGTTGTATAATCTCTCATTGTTTTTTATTCCTTTCAAATCAAAGTAGTGTCAAAGGCGACACCCTTTATTCTTTCAATAGTTCATAAACCTCACGTCTTAGCTCGTGGTCACTGTCAAAAAGTCCGCGAATTGCACTGGTGCGTGTCTTTGCACCACGTGATTTAATACCACGTGCTGTCATACAGCTATGCTCACCATCAACTATAACGATAACGTCCTCTGTACCGCAAATCTTTTGCATAATCTCGGCAATATCTGCACAAATACGCTCCTGAAGCTGTAAACGCTTGCAGACCATATCGCAAATCCTTGCAATTTTTGATAAGCCTATGACTTTGCCGTTGGGGATATATCCTACATGGCATTTCATATTATACATCAATGCCATATGATGCTCACAGTAGCTGAATACTTCAATATCCTTTACAAGCACAAGGTCACGGGAATCCTCATCCTCAAAGCATTTATTAAACATATCGGCAATCTCGTCATTTGTATAACGCATACCCTCAAACACTTCGTCATACATACGTGCAACACGGTCAGGGGTTTCTTTTAATCCTTCTCTTTCGGGATCATCGCCAAGCTCCGTTATAATAGTACGGATTGCCTCTTTTATTTTTTCGTGATTGAATTCTTTTTTCATGATTTACCCTTTCATTTATATACTGCATAAATTTACGCATTTCGTTTATACAAAATCATCAAGCCTTTTAAAAGCAAATCATCATCAAGTATAACTTCCTTTTGGCAAAGGGGGGTAATGGTTCCTGCAAGACCGCCTGTTGCAACCACAGTGCATTTTTCACCAATCTCTGCCTCAATCCTGTCAATACAGCCATCAAGGCCTGCTGCAGTATAATACATAACTCCGTTTGCCATACTTTCAGAGGTGTTTGTGCCGACCACTCGTTTTGGCGGATCAAGCTTAACCTTGGGAAGCTGTGCCGCACCGCTTACAAGTGCATCTAATGATGTACGCATACCGGGGATTATAAGAGTGCCTGTGTAATTCTCATCTTTATCTATTACAGAAATCGTGGTAGCCGTACCCATATCAATTATAATAAGGGGTGCCCCGTAATTTTTTATACCTGCAATCGCATCAACAACCAGGTCCGAGCCGAGCTGTGCCGGATTATCAATAGTTATACGCAATCCTGTTTTCATACCAGGTCCCACAACAAGCGGTGTACAGCCCGAAAGCTTCTTTATAGAATTTTCAACCGCCTCGGTTATGGACGGAACGACTGACGATACGATTGCACCGTCAATTTCTGATGTGTCCATTTCGTGGATTTCAAATATATTTTTGATTTGGATTGCATATTCAAGATCAGTGGCTTTGTGATTAGTTGAAACTCGCTCATTAAACAGTATTTCATCATCACGAATACAGCCGATTACTATATTTGTATTGCCTATATCTATTGCAAGTATCATTCCTATACCCTCTTTTCAAGCTATCTTTCATCAAAAGTAATTATAACACACTTTTCTCCTTATTGCAATAACAAAAAACAGCGTATGAAAAAACAATATTCGCTACGCTGTTTCGTTTGTAAGATTTAAGTTTATTTATTTATGGGAAATGCAGACTTGTTAGAGTTATCACGAGCAATAAGTGCTACACGTGTTGCATATATGCTGTCCTCCATACTGGGACCTACATCCTCGCCGTTAACGCGTCTTAGGAATAAATCAAAGCTATCTTCTGCCTCTTCAAGCTCAAGCTCAGTTTTTCCGTTTTCGTTAATTAACGTAACAACTCCGCCGATATGCTCTAAAATACCTTTTGTTCCTACAACTCTTATTCTGTCGTCACCGTGAGTGTCAGCACCTTCAGGACGATAGAAATCGGCATTAACTGATGCTATTATGTCATTTTCCATCTCAAACTGGCATAATGCAGTTACTTCATAATCGCCGTTATTATAATTATCCTCACTGTTTGTAATAGCATTAACGCTTAGTATTCTCGCTGATGCCATATCCTGAATCCAGTCTATTGAGTGGATTGCAACCCAAGGGATAATTCCCCCTCTTGGATCCTTTTTCCTGTCATAAACAACGAATTTATATGACTTCTGTGTATTTATCATGCGGACTTTACCGATTTTGGGAAGTGCTTTTTTTATTGTCCGATACCATGCTTGGCATCTTATATTGAACATTGCCGAAACAAATGCTTTTGAGGTTTTTGCCGCCTGCTCTAACATTTTCAGCTGTTCTAAAGACGTTGCAAGGGGTTTTTCAGAATATACATAGACATCTTTCTTTAAGCAGTCAATTGATATAACGGCATTCATATCGCAATTTGAGCTAACAACTGCAACATCTATGTCCTCAAGCATTTCTTTATAGTCTTTGTATTCCTTTGCCTTTGCACCTATTCTATCAGACTCAATTGTAGCTGTGACACCTGACATATTTTCTCCCGGATAGCCAGGAGCAACACCTACAATCTCATCTTTTTTTAAACACGTTAAGCCGAGATACCAGTGTCCCTCACAACCTATAAATCCTATTCTCATAATAATCCTCCATTTTCTCCATCAAGCGGCGGCACAAATCTAACGTAAAAAAGAAACAAGCAGATCGCTCGTAAGACTGTCGCCGACGTATGTGTATACTCTAAAACAGGCTTTCGAGATGAGATGCAACGTTTATTTTTTACGTTATTCACCCCAACCTTTATATTCAGATAAATCTACTATCGTCGGTGCACCGAACATATCTGTAAGCTCCCAGGGCATTTTATTTTCCTCGTATGACTTTATCAGAATATCGTCAATACCCTTTACCCTTACACAGTTATCAACTAATTCCTTATCAAGTTCAGTTACAGGCTTAACAAGCTCTGTTAAAGCATCAACAGTAAGAATATGAGGTATTGTAGCTGAAATATCGCATATAGGAGTTTCAGTGCCTCTTACACAGTTGAAAGAATTTATAAATTTGCGGCGGAAAGATGATTTATCACCGGAGATTGTCTCAACTCTGCCGTCTGCATAATTTATCACAACCAACTTCTCCGGCATATTATTATATATCTCTATTTTAGCTTTTTCACATTCGATTTTTACAATCGGATTAAGCAATCTTTCCGAAGAATGTGTTACAAGATATGATACAGGAGCATTATCCGTTTCTATCTCTACCATCGCAGTATCAAAGGTTTCTATATCGTTTGCTCTTAGCGTAATTGCAGACATTTTTTTCGGCGTTGCCGATGTTGTCTGAGTCTTACCCATCATATAGAACAATATGTGCATATAGTGTGCACATGCGTTCATTGCAACACTGTCAAGACATAATACACCGTTATGCTCGATTTTTCCTGCCCAAACACGCTTATAATAGTCTAATGTTCTGGGCCAGCAGCATATTGATGATGCACGCAAAATCTTACCGAATTCCTTGTCTAGAATACGCTTCTTTACTTCCTGAACAGGAGGTGTATATACAAGCTGGAATGAGATATTAAGAAGCTTATCTGTCTTTTTGGCTACTTCCATCATATCGTTGATTTCAGCAAGTGTGGGAGCTGACGGCTTTTCACAGTGACAGTTTGTGCCGTGCTCCATAGCATAGATTGTATGCTCCTTATGTAAATATATAGGAGTAGAAATCACTGCAAGGTCTGCTGTATGCTCCTTGTAGAATTCCTCCATTGTTCTATAACATGGAATATTTCTTTTTACAAGTTCTTCTGTAACGTAAGATGATTCATAAGCAACGTCTACTGCGCCTACAATATCAATGTCTTCAGTATCTGCAAGCGTAAAGAGATCGTTTACATTAGATGTTCCGAACCCGCCTATTCCAACCATAAGAACGCTAACTCTTTTCATAATAATCACTCCTATCAATATATATTCTTATTTTGTCTGTACTGATACCATACATTTTCAAAGAAGTCATCATCAGCAGGCATAGGACGAACTTCACGCCAGGAAACCTCGCTGTCATTACCCAGGAATTTAACCTCCTGAATTTTTGTTGTATGGCTCTTGTCCTGCTCAGTGGAGAATCTGAACATTTCTTCAAGTCCGGAATTAAGAATTCCCTTCTCGTCATAATAAAGAGCAGAACCTCTTGAAATCTTTACAGTCTTTGAGTAGTCAATCATTGCCGCAAGAACTGATAGCTGAACAGCAAGCATATCTCTCAGACGATACAAGTTCTGTACCTTCTGCATTGACGGAATTCCAAACAGCTTATCAAAGTTTTCAAGCTCGTATTTTATTTGTGCATAAGCTTCTTCCATCTTAGCACAGTCACGGATAGCACTTCCGCAATTGCTCATACGCTTTCTCTTTTCGCGTATCTCCGCATCGATGTTACTTTCGTTCTGCATAGCAGTTTCTATAAGCTTGTTATGCTTATCAACCGCTATCTTTGCAATTTTGTTAAAGGTTTCATCATCAGTAGGTTCAAAATCCTTAGCACAGATATACTGTGACGCTCTTAATGCTCCTACCTGTCCTGCGTTAAGTGCAGAACCGCCGGGACGTGTTATTCCGTGTGTTCCGGCACATTCCCCGGCAACAAACAAACCGTCTACACTGCTCTGCCACCACAAATCAACAGCAACACCGCCGTTATTGTGCTGTGCACAAAGTGCGATTTCAAGGTACTTTGTATATAAATCTACGCCTTTGCCTTTATATAAATCAATAGCAGGCTCATTCATCTTCTTAAGACGCTCAATAGGTGTGCCGAAGCAGGCATCAGCAGACTTAAGATACTCGTAAGCTTCATCATAAAGCTTTTCGTATTCGATGCTTTCCAAACCAAATGGATTCTTAGTGAAATCAAGATAAACTCTGCGGTTTCTCAATTCTGTTTCACGATAAACCAACAAATCGATAACAGATGAGCCTTCGTGAGCTTTTTTAACATCAAATGGCCACTGATATCCCTTTAAGAAAACATTTGACAATGCTTCGTATGTATCATCATAATACTCTGTTAAGAACTCATACTCTTTTCCGTCACTGTCAACAGATACGATTCTGGGGAGTACCTGCATATACGTACCCGAAACATTCCATCTCGGAGCAATTGATGCAAGGCCATACTGCCATTCTGTCATATTCTGAAGCTTTGCACCTGCATATAGTGCAAGACCTGTTGAACCTGTATGACACTGGGGATAAACACTGTCATTATAAATTCCTGCAGGACCGCCTGTTGCAAGGATAACGCTTGTGCATTTAAACACGACAAACTCCTCTGCTTTCAAATCCATTGCAAGGATACCGCATACGGAATTGCCGTTTTTAAGTATTTCAACAGCATACATTTTATCATGTATTTCAACATCTAATTCAGCCGCCTTTTTCTCAAGAACCTCGGTCATAAACTTTGATGTCAAAGGACCTGCCGATGTTGCTCTTGCATACGGGTCGTGGTCTGTTTTGTATCCCACAAATTCGCCGTAACGGTTACAGGGAAAGGGTACGCCTGCCTCGGCAAGGTTATAGAAACATCTTGCTGAAAGTGCCGCCTCACAAAGTGCATTATCGCCGTCAACACAGCCGCCGGCAAAAAGATTTTCTGCCATATTTCTTACGCTGTCAGATGCACTTCCGCCTAAGCCAAGCTTATAATAAGTCTGCTTGTCACTGCCCGTATTCCTTGATGTACCGAGTTTTACACCTTCTGTGACGATACATACCTTTTTTGAATTATCCTTCTTTATGGTACAAGCCGCATTAAAGCCTGCGGCACCTGTACCTATTACTATTGTATCGTAATAAAATGTTTTCATAAAATCTCCTTATAGCTTCTGAATGTGTAAGCCGCCGTCTACGTCTATTGATTGACCTGTTACATAGGGCAATGCACCTGTGCATAGTGCATAAATACAATCTGCAACGTCCTCAGGTAAACCCCATCTCTTAATCGGAAGCAATCCGCCCTCGATAAGATTGTCATACTTTGTTTTAACCTTCTCTGTCATTCCTGTTGCGATAATGCCCGGACGAACTTCGTTTACAAGTATGCCATATTCTGCAAGTCTGTCTGCAAACAATGTTGTAACCATCGAAACGCCTGCCTTTGAAACACAGTACTCACCTCTGTTTACAGATGATGCGTAAGCAGAACAGGAGGAAACGTTACAAATATATCCTCTGATACCGTTATCAGGCTCGTTGTCTATTATATGCTTTGCAACAAGCTGGGTTAAGAAAAGAGTTCCCTTTGTGTTTATGTTCATAACAAAGTCATAGCTTTCCTGAGTCATTTCAAGCAAATCTGCACGTACTCTCGGTGCAACACCTGCAACGTTTACCAAGCCGTCTATTCTGCTAAAACGGTTCATTGCAGCAGCTACTAATTTTTCTCTGTCCTCAGTTTTACTCAAATCTCCGCTTACATATAGAAAATCGGGAGAGTCTATTTTTGCTTCCGGTGCAACGTCAAAACCTGTTACGCAGTAGCCTGCATCTAAAAACTTCTTTGCCGTTGCGGCACCGATACCGCTTGCACATCCTGTTACAATAAAATTCTTCATTTTTTTACTCCTTTTATTTTGTGTTTTTTACTTTTTGTTTACTATTACTTCTTTATAAAGGTCTGTGTACATCTTATCACGAATTACACAACCCGGCGTGCTTCCTGCACGCATAATTTCCGTACACTTTGAACAGCATATACAAATCTTGTTTTTCTCAAGCTCGCCGTTCTTAAGGATCTGGTTTGCAAAGTCAGGGTTAGCAAAAATCATTCTGCCGAAGCCTGCAAAATCAAATCCGCCATTCTCTATGTAGCCTGCGGCAACTGCCGGTGCAGTACAGCCAAGGTATGACAAGCCTGAAGAAATAAGCTTTAGCTCAGGAACTGCCTTCTTAAGCTCTGCAATACCGTTTAACATTCTTGCAACGCCTGTTAGCGGATGCTCCTCCGGCTCATAAGGACCCTTTGCAAAGGGACGATTTACGTGGGGGTTAAAGTACGGATTACCCATTGTAATATTCAAAAGCTCAACTCCTGAATTTTTCAATTCGTTCAATAGCCATATTGGCTCTGTGGGATCAAACTCTAAACCGCCGTCCTTTTTAACACCGAAGCCATAGGGATACTCAAAGCCGTCATAAACGTTAAGTCTTGATGTAACAATGAAATCAGAACCGCTGTTTTCTATTGTGCCTTTAACTGTTTCTCTTAAAAGTCTTGTTCTGTTCTCAAGTGAACCGCCGTATCGACCCTCACGGTTATATGCTGAGAGGAGCTCTGAATTTAGGTATCTGTGACAGCACTTAATATCAACACCGTCAAAGCCTACCTCTTCAGCAAGCTTTGCAGATTTTATTGCATTTTCACTGTAACGGTCAAGATCATCATCAGTGATAATTCTTGACTTATCTATTGGATTATCCTTTTCAAAAATCGGATTATTATAAGCAATAATCGGTGCAGGAGTCCCTGTGGGCTTGCTGTATCTTCCCGAATGTGTGCACTGCATTATTATAGCAGGCGCATATCCGTTTTTCTTCATTCCCGCTTCTCTTATTTCGTCAAGAAGTCTTTTGAATGAATCCTTGTTTTCCTCTGTTATACGGAGCTGTCTCGGATTTGCACGTCCTTCCTCGCAGCAAGCAGTAGCTTCAAACCATATAAGTCCCGAACCGCCCTCAGCAAAACGAAGATATCTTCTTTCTGTCAATTCACCGGGTGATCCGTCTTGAGTACCGTCACAGCCTTCCATAGCCTGACATACAAGTCTGTTGTTAACAGTGGTGTTGCCTATTTTGATGTCCTTTCCCAAAACACTCAAATCTGAGGCAATCGGTAAAGAAAGATTTAGTTCCTCCTTCTGCTTTACCAATTCATCAACCGATGTAAGTACATTTCTTTGCATATTTTTAACTCCTTTTTCTTAAAATTTTATCATAAGTGCAAAGCAGCTTATCTGCTTTGCTACACACCGATATCAATAGACACGTCAATTACAAACCCGACAGGGTTTGGTGTCCTAATGTCTGTTTATTATATCATATATCTTTTGATTTAGACAAGCCAATAACTATGTAAAATATAGCCAAAAATTAACCTAATTTTAGCCGTATTTGAAACAAACGGTTGATTTTTCCTTTTTTTTATGCTATAATTTACTTATAAATTCGGACCTGTCATAATTTGTCCGAAAAGAGGGAGGGCTGAAATTAAATGCGTTACGAAATGAGCCGTTTAGGTGCTTCAAAAAATTTTTCTGCATTTGACGGTGAAGCCCGTTATTTTCAAAGTCATATTCATAGATTTTTTCAGCTTATTGCTGTAACTGACGGAACTCTTGAGGTTTTTGTTGCCGGGAATTCCTACGAAGTTTCAAGAGGGGAGATGGTACTTATTTTCCCCAATCAGCTCCATTCCTTTAACGGCGAAGGCTGTAAATATAAAATG
>CAKSGP010000032.1 GCA_934454745.1 uncultured Clostridia bacterium | reverse complement strand
ACTTATACCTGATATCAATGTTTTTTCTTTGACTTGCACAGCTGCTCTCCATACTATTCTGAACAAAATAAAGCACTATCTTAACAATTACAATCAAAACAGTCCATCCAACCTCAACGCCAAACCACCCTGTACCATTCGGCATTGCATTCTCTATAACAATATACCCAAGAATCAATATTGCCCATATAACATATTTGTGGAATACTTCAAGTGTTTTTGTTGAACGTTCCCTTTCTTTAACGACATATAAAGCTTGTTCCCGTTGTTGCATGTTGCTTTTCAGTCTTCTTCTCATACCATTCAATTCATTTGAATATTTCTGCATATGCCTGCGGTTAGATTTTATGATATTCTCTTCAGATTTGTTTGCTTTGTCATCAAAATCATAATAATTTATCGGGAGAGAGAATACAGATTTTATTTCTTTTGCATATATTTCATCAGCATATCCATAGTTTTTTTTCTTGCCTTTTTTCAATAATGTCAAACTATCCGATATCATTTCACGACGTTCTTCAACTGTTTTTTCATTAAGTCTTATCAACAAATCCTTTAATTCCTGCTTATCTTTTCCTGAAGCTGATTTTATCGCCTTATTAATGCATTCAACAGCATCAGGTCGATCAAAGGAGTAGCAATCATACATTTGAGAAGTTGATGTAAGGTTTATAAAGCACAAATGATGGTATCTGAAATCTTTTGACATATTGTTGCTTTTAAATACTTCTTCAATTTCTCTGAGTTTTATATTGTTTTCACTGTAGTTTTCCGCAAGCTTTAAAAAATGTTTGTAAGCATCATCAACAGAGATTATTTGCATTTCTTGTGAATAGCAATGTGAACAGCTTATTGTACCTGCAGGCAAAACACTTCCGCATTTTGTACATTTGCTGAATTTTATATTGTTTTGTATTTTTAGCGTATTATTATAAGAATTTGGTGAATCTGTCCGATTCAGGGGAATAATTTTTTCTATACCTCTTACCAAATCTTGCATAAAGCCAATTTTACTCATATCTTGACCTTGCAGATTTTTAAACTCCTTTGGCATATCATAAGCGTCCATATCTTCATAGCAAGGTATTAGCACCTTATCCTTATCTGACTTCATCATATTAAGGAAACGGTTCCATTCATTCTTTACCCATACAGCCTCAAAATGTTCGTTTTTGGTGCCTACACATAACATTATTTTTGCAGAATTAAGTGCAGAATAAATATATGGTTCATACTCTTTACCAAGTTTATCCTCAAGAGTAATTCTTGAAAAAAATATTTTGTAACCCTTTTCAGTGAGCTTATCATACATATCTTGCGCCAGAACACTATCCTTTGTTCGCTGACCATCTTCAGCGGTTTCCTTGTAGCAGATGAAAATATCGAAAGGTTCCTCTTTGCTTGCAATTACAAGGCTTTCTTTTTGCAAGCGGTCAATTTCCTTTGCTTCACTATTGTAAATTTCTTCCGAAATACTATCCGAATAGCTTATTGCGGATTGAAAATCATCATCATCGAATATACTTTTATTAATTGTGCGGTGACAAGTGGGCACTTTTTGTGCTGTCCGAGGATCGTCGACATATTCAATGCCATACTTACACAAACAAAGGCCCCAATATGCCTCTGATTCGCTGGAAAATTCAGCTACAATGCTTTCATATACCAACGCAGCTTTGTCAAATTCATTGGCAAATCGCAGTCTGTTTGCACGTTTAAATAAATTTATTTTCTTCTCGTTATCCATTGACGGAATTGTCTGTTTTGTTCCGCAGTAATCACATTCTATAACTTTGGTTGCTTCGCTTACACAAAGGTCACCACCGCACATTTTACATTTGAACATTGCCATAATAAAACCCCCTTACTTATACATTTTACACTGTCTGTTTCTGTCAGCAAGCATTATTTTTATTTGCTCAGCTTTGTCAGAAGCTTTTTCATCACCGTTGTCAACAAAATATTTAAGTTCGTCTACAGCATCCTTGATTTTCTTTTCGATTTCTTCAAGTTCAGGAGCGGACATAGGATCACTATATTTGAAGTCCTCTGAAAGGTATGACAGCTTTTTCTTCAATTCAGCGTCCTTACACATATCCACAATATTGTCAATGCTTAATCTGAACTGTGTAACGGTCTTTGTTCTTCTTATAGTTTCAGCTTCCTGCTCATCAATAATATCTCTTGCGTTATCTGTTGCAATTACTCCTATCGCAACAAGTCCTGCAAGAATTACTGACAATACAATAGAAATCCACACCGGAACCTCTGTAAAGCATCCAAATACAAAAATAATAATACCAAATATAATTTGGATTGCTGCATACATAATTCCTACCTTAAAAATAGGAAAACCATATATTTTTGATTTAATACCATTCCCTTTTGCAAACGCAATATACGTGATTCCCAAAGCTGTAACTATAGATAAAAGCGAGAATACATATACAACCATTGAGGCAGAGTTTTTAGGAAACGGAATTACCCAAAAAAGGATGTTATAAATTACAAAAATAATTGCATATATTGAAATTACTGAACCTGTTTTCTTATCCATAATTATTCTCCCTTCGGATGTCCGCATTCGGGACAGAATTTGCTTGTTATACCTGTTTTACCGCAGGAGCAGTCCCATGTTGTTGGCTTGGTTTTTCCACATTCAGGGCAAAACTTTGATGTTATTCCGCTTGCACCGCATACGCAGTTCCAGGGTTTAGGCGGTTCGGGTTTCTTTGCTCCACATTCAGGGCAGAATTTTGATGTTATATTTTTTGCACCGCATGAGCAATCCCATATATTAGATGCCGGAGTCTGCACAGCATTTGCAATACCCGAGCCTATAGATGCCGATGAATCCATGATAGGGGAAAGTGCATCTCGGGTCATATTTAGTACTCCGCCCATAGCACCCAAGGTTACACCTAATCCTGCAACATCTCCCAGACTGCCGCCGAAGGAACTGCCTGTTATGCCGTTCTGCATTGCCTCCAAACCGACCTGACGGGCTGTTTCCTGCTGATATGTGTATCCCTTTGCACGCATTTCTTCTGCTTCAGCGTAAGCCTGCGCTTTGTAAGCCTCTGCTTCTGCCTGCGCCTTGATTTTAAGTGCCTCGGCTTCCCCCTGGGCGCTTACCATTTTAAGCTGTGCCTCAGTCTGTGCTTCAAGGATCTTTCGTTTCTGTGCAGCTTCCGCTTCTGCCTTTCGTATCTCTTCTTCACGAACTTTCAGTGTTTTGTCAGCAAACTGTTTTTTCAAACGCTTGAAATCCGGGTCGTCATCGGGAGTCATAATTGTTGTGATATGGAATTCAGGCATGGTAAGACCATACTCGTCCAATGTTTCGTTAACAATATCTCTCATATTGTCTGAAAGAATATCAAGATAAGAATCTATTTCAAGAATGTTGATATTATTTTTCTTTATCGCACGGGCAAGATTGCTCTTGACCTTTGTCATGATAAGTGACTTGAATTTTGCTGTATATTCCTTTACACGGAATGAATTGCCATCCGCTTCATAAGCTTCGCTGTCATAAGCCAGATCTGCCTGTGAAAGTGAAGACATTGTTCCTACAACTTTAAGAAGAAGCCTTCTTGAATTTATAACACGAAGATTGAAATTACCGCATGCTCCGATTTCAATATGAAGACCTGATGCAGGATCAAAAAGGCGCACTTTGCTGTCTGTGCCCCATTTTATGCCCATCTGGGTGGTCATATTTATAAAATATACCTCAGAATGGAATATTGTGTCTGCATTAGTGGGCAGCTTGTAAAGCTCTTCAAGAAGAGGCAGATTCTGTGTTGCAAGCGTATAGCGTCCTGCACCGAATAAGTCGAGAGCCTGACCGTCCTTGAAGAAAATAGCTTCCTGCGATTCGTGAACAATAAGCTGAGAGCCAAGATTAAAATCCTCGATAGGGTGTTTCCAGACAATAACATCGTTTTCACCCTCGTATTTGATAACGCTGGCAAGTCCCTTATTTTTTTCGGCTTCCTTTGCTATCTGCTGTTGCACAGAAATTTCTGTATTGCAAAGAGGACAGGTATATTTTTTTGCATTTTTATCTGCAGAAAGGTGGCACGAACAAGATGGACAGGAAAATTCTGCAAGTGTAGACATACTCTCTCTGGTGTTTATTTTTTCGTGGCATACAGGACAGATCGCATTTTCACCCTTGCGCTGGTCAAAAATGACGTTGTTGCCGCAATGCGCACAGATTCGTGAGGTAACCTTGTCAGCTTTTACGTTTATGGTATATCCACAAGTACAGTCAATAGTTTTTGTTCCTAAAAATGTTGTACCGAAAAGTCCGCTTTTGGCTTCAACATATTTCCCGCATTTTGGGCATTCTATTACAAATCTTGACATTATAAATCCTCCTCAAAAATCAGAAAAATTAACTTGTATGTTTATTATATCAGGAAAGAAATGAATTTACGAAAAATCTAATGATCTTTCCGATAATAACTCCAATAAAATTAGCTATAATTAAGATTACTATACTTGTTATAAGCAGTGCAACTGCTGCAGTAAGTATAGATTCAGTGGATAGATTTCCATCATTTTGGGCTATGTATAATTCTGAGATGAATGTTATCAGTGCCATAATAAAGTAAGCAGAGATTCCTGATTTATAAAATTTCTTAAGAAAATCTTTATTACTTATAGTAGAAAAAGACTTTAATGCTCCTAATAGTACACAATAAGCTATAGATGAAACAACAAAAAAAGGCATTGCTTCAACTATTTCATAAGGAGCACTATTAAATATTTCGTTTAAGATTTGAATTATTAATCCTATAACAAAAATAAAAATAAAAAACTTTTCAACTCTTAAATATTTTTTTTCAGATTGTTTAATCTCTTCCTGTAATTCTTCTTCTGATTTTTCTGACAAGGTCTGATGCTTTTGGGGCTCGTCTGACAATGTTACCTGAAACTTATATTTGACTGCTTTTGAATCATCTATCCATATCACAGCCCAATAATATCCGGGGTTAACATAATTGCCATCGTTGTCTTTTAATATCCATATCTTGCTAAATCTATCATAGTTTTCTTCGACGGCGATATTAGTTTCATTCTTTAGTAAAACATTTCCATAATCATCATATATTACAAGTCCTAAATTCGATGAGCCTTTTTTACCAATTTTCTTATTTAAAAAAATATTAAATACTATAACAGGATATTTGTTTAAATTAACTGTTGAAGTTATTGCACCTTTAGGCCAAAGGTCGTTTGAGTTTGCTCCGCCATAGGATGCAATTCGGCTGATCAGATCCTCTCCGTTGCTTCGTAAAATAATTTCATTGAAGTCATTATTAGCAATAGAGTCTAACTCAATTGCTTTATTTTGAACTTGATTTTTTTTGCCAATGATCTTTTCGATACCTCTTACAAGATCCTGCATAAAACCAATTTTGCTCATATCCTGACCCTGAAGATTTCTGAACTCTTGCGGCATATCATAAGCATCAATATCAGCATAGCATGGGATAAGAACTTTGCTTTTATCGTTTTTCATCATTGATAAAAAGCGTCCCCATTCATTTTTTACCCAAGCGGCATTGTAATAGTCATATTTTGTACCTATTGCAAGCATTACCTTTGCACTTGTCAGGGCAGAGAATATGTATGGCTCATATTCTTGTCCCAATTTGTCTTCAAGAGTTATTCTGGAGAAAAATACTTTGTAGCCTTTTGCGGTAAGTGCATCATAAATATCCTGCGCCATTACGCTGTCCTTTGTACGCTGACCATCCTCAGCGGTTTCTTTATAGCAGATGAAAACATCAAAAGGTTCTTCTTTTTGAGCGATATCAAGAATTGCTTTCTGTAATCTGTCTATTTCATCTGCTTCGGCACGATAAACGTTTTTGGCTACGGGATCTGTGTATTTAAGTGCAAGCTCAAAGTCATTATCCTCAAAAATGCTTGTGTATTGTGTTCTGTGGCACGTAGGGATCTTACGGGCAGTTACAAGGTCATCAACGTATTCTATTCCGTATTTGCAAAGGCAGCGTCCCCAATATGCTTCTGATTCCTCGGGAAATTCTGCAATTATGTTTTCATACACACTTGCCGCGCTGTCAAATTCATTTGAAATTCTCAGTCGGTTGGCACGGTTAAAAAGATTTGTTTTCTTTTCATTGTCCATTGACGGAATTGTCTGTTTTGTTCCGCAGTACTCACATTCAACAACACTTACATTCTCATGTACATCAAGATCGCCACCGCACATTTTGCATTTGAAAAAAGCCATAATAATCCCTCATATAATCCATTTTTTAAAGCATTGTATTTTAAACTATAATACAATGCAGGTAATTCACAACGTTAGAATCATACTAAAATTTTTTATTAGTAACCCATGAGTATGTTTTGTCATTCGTTTTTTATACTCACAGCTTAATTATGTATGGTTTTCGTAATAGTTAAATAGTGCGTACTCACAAATCAAAGATTTGTGACGTACTGCCTTATTAATGTCTGCCCTTGCCGCCACTGACGGGCGGCAAGGCGCAAGGTTATCTGACTTAACCTCCCAATAACCTTGCACCCAACAACTGAAAAAATGCTCCGAAGCAAAGCTTCTACGCACTTTTTCAGTTGTTGAGCAGACACTAAATAAAGTCATTAAATTTTGATAAATTGGATTTGATTTTTTTATCTTCTTCCAGTACTCCTACATATAATGCTTTCGTATATTCCTGCTGCTTTATCAAATTCATTTTCAAACCTGTATCTGTTTGCGCGACGGAACAGATTTGTTTTTTTCTCATTATCAAGTGAAGGTACAGTTTGTCTTGTTCCACAGTATTCACATTCACAGACGGTTACATCATTAGAAATTTCAAGATTACCGCCACACATTTTACATTTTAATATTGTTTGCGGCAACATAATACACCCCTTTCGTTAAATATAGTTTGACATTTTTGTTAAATGTATTCATAGCAAATTATATCACAGCTTGTCAAAAAAATCAAGGGTTTAATTTGCATTTTGTGACAGCATTTGTGACAGATTTGGTTTTTTTTGTAAGATTTGATACGGAAATGTACGATCGGTACAAATCGGATCACACATCGGACAAAGCAAGGTTAATATAGGGTATTTTGTTCTTTTCGGCATACCGCAATGCACTACTATATGCACCTCCGACTGTTCTTTCCACATAGCAGACTACCAGATCCGAACGGTCTATCATATATCTGTTCCTTATCTGAATTGCTGCACGGAAATGAGCATCGGCAGACTTTTCGCATAGCTCCACTTCATTGTAATACGCCTTAAAGCTGTCCGCATTATTCAGATACTCCGCTGTCTGGTACGGTAAAACAAGGATAAGAGAAGCATTTCCATAATCATTGGAACTAATTTCCCTGCGTATCACAGATGAAGCAAGCGTGTCAAAATCTCCGTTATGTCCCACAAGAAATTCAACGTAATCCTTTGTACGAATCAGCTCCCCAACGAGCTTTTCAATCTGCCTTTCCGCTTCAAAAGCATCGGACAGCTCTCTGTGTCAGAAGAAGCTGACAGTATATAATTTATCATCACACCCTCCCCATAAACGTTCTGTGCCGACTTGAAAACGGTATCCATATTAATTATACCTAAGTATTGTTGTTATGTCAATACAAATTGAAACAATGTATAGATATAATATCGCTTTCGTATATTATAATGATATATAGGTGATGATACGAATGATTGATGCCGAATTCATCTCGGGCAGGATTGCAAAGCTAAGAACAGATAAAAATATCTCTGCACGGGATATGAGCCTGAGCTTAGGGCAAAGTCAAAGCTATATCAATAATATAGAAATATAGAAAACAAGAAGGCTCTGCCATCTATGCAGATGTTCCTTTACATTTGCGAATTTCTTGGAATTGAGCCTAAAGACTTCTTTGAGGAAGATGTAACAAGTCCGGGTACGCTGAATGAAGCTATGACAACATTCAAGTCGCTTTCCCCCAAACAGCTTGAATTATTGATAGCTCTTGCTAAAGAAATGAAATGATTTAGTCTTTTACAAACGCAAGCAATCGCTTCGGATAAATTATAGAAAAATGAGCATCACTTTTGTCTGTGATGCTCATTTTGTTTAAACAACGTAAAATCGGCATTTCTGACCGTTGATACCCTGTGATTACAGGCGTATCTGTTCCTTTGATAGTTACATTCTTACTAAGATAAATGTTATTATAAGTTTTAGTTGTTCCTGCTGGCAGCTTGATAATATAATCAGACGCACCTGATATATCAAGATCTTCAGCTTTACTAAAGTCCGTCTGAGCTGCAGCATTTTCCAAAGCATAGGTATTGATGCTCAACGGAAAATACGTATTGGTTGTAAGCAGGCATATTGCCATAGTAAGAGAAATTACCCGTTTCGTAAATTGCGATTTCATTTAAGAACCTCCCTAAAATTTCTTTTTCTACATTATAGTACTTCATTGTAAAATTGTCAATATATTGTAGATATTTTTCCTAAAGTTTGTGGTCATTAAAGCATTGTGCTCATAAATTTTTATAAATAACAATTTCAAATTTAATTGCAAATATAACAATCTCAACTAACATTATTTAGCTGCTGTAGAGCGTCCATCCTTATAGCTACATTATTATCATCTTGACAACTGCTCAATGTAATATACAGCATACCACTACAGCCCTAGCACTCGATTAAGGCATTTTCATATTTTCTATTTATATATTTTAATATAGTTATCAACAAATTCAAAAAATTAAAATTCAACATTTAATTTTATCAAGTGCAAGCCATAAAACATCTTATATTTTATACTAATTTCTCAATCTTCTCCCTAAGAATAAACCACTTTCTCCCCACCTTTACCCCCGGCAGCTGACCTTTTCTCAGCAGATTGTAAACAGTAGTAAGAGACAGACCAAGCTCATCGGCAACCTCTTCGGGAGTAATGTATTTGTCGTTTGTATTAAAGTACATATTATCAACCCCTTCATATTTTCAGGCGATGATACTCGCCTTAACGTATTGTCGCAAATTATCGCCA
>CAKSGP010000031.1 GCA_934454745.1 uncultured Clostridia bacterium | reverse complement strand
TATCAGCACAGGCCATTATTGAAAGATTTAAGGACTCCGATGTTGATGCGGTATTTATCATCAACTGTAATTTTGGCAACGAAGAAGCGGCAGCAGACATTGCAAAGGCCCTTGGAAAGCCTGTGCTTTTATGGGCACCGCTTGATGATGAATATTATGTTGACGGTATGCGTCCTACCGACTCGCAGTGCGGACTTTTTGGCGTATCACGTCAGATGCAGAGATTTCACATTCCATTTTCACATATTAACTGTTGTGAGGTGGACAGTGATGAGTTTAAAGAGGGCTTTGACAGCTTTGTAAGAGTTGTGTGTATGGTCAAGAACTTCCGTAACCTTAGAATAGGTCAGGTTGGCACACGCCCGACGCCGTTTTTCTCAGTTATCTGGAACGAAGGCGAATTGATGGAAAAATTTGGGATAAAGATTATTCCTATTAACTTTGCAATTATTGAACAGAGAATGAATGCTGTTTTAGAGGAAAAACCTGCTGAAATGGGCGAAATTGCGGACTATATCAGAAACAACTACAAGCTTGATGACCTTACCCCGCAGTACATAGACCGCATGGCGGCAATGACAGTTATGTACAAGCGTCTTTTTGAGGAATTTAATCTTGATGCAATTTCAGCAGAATGTTGGACAGCAACTCCTATTATGTTTGACGGACTTGCCCCTTGTACAGTATATGGCATTTTAAACGATATGGGATATCTTATTTCTTGTGAAAGTGATATGCACAGCCTTATGACAATGGTTATGCTTAAGTGTGCTACACTTGGCAAAGGTAAACCTCTATTTGGTGAATTTACTGTTCGCCATCCGGAAAATAAAAATGCAGAACTATTATGGCACTGCGGACCATTCCCGCTTTCACAAAAGGCAGAAAGCGGTATAGACTCCCAAGCAAGATTGGTAAATCAGCGTTCGTGGTTCCGTGCTAAAGATGGCAAGTACACAATTGCCCGTCTTGACCAGGAAAGCGGAAATTATATGATTTTGCCACTTGTTGCAGATACAACCAAAGGTCCACAGACTCATGGTACATATATCTGGGTTGAATTTGATGATCTTAAAGCGGTAGAGGACCGTCTGATTGACGGACCCTACATTCACCACTTTGTTGAAATGGAAGGCGACTACCGCAAGGAGATTAAGGAATTTTGTAAATATTATCCGAGTCTTAAATATGACTCGGCATTAGAAAAATAAAATTATTAACATATAAGGAGGAAGTAAAAAATGACAGATTTTTTATTTGACGTGATTGCGACCGAGCTTGAGGATGCAGTGGGGAAGGAAAATTGTTCTACAAGATCAATTGACAAGATTACACACAGTGTTGACTATTTCTGGCTTTCAAGAATGTGGGCAGATCGCGGTCTTAGAATGCCGGAGGGTGACTTTATCGTAGCACCGAAGGATGCAAAAGAAACATCAGCAGTTTTGAAGATTGCAAACTACTACAAAATCCCCGTTACAACATGGGGTGCAGGCGGCGGCACACAGGGTGGTGCTATCCCTGTTTGCGGCGGTATCGTTCTTGACACAAAGAGAATGAACAAGATTTATGACGTAAATGAACAGGGTATGTACATAGAATGTGGCACAGGCTCAATCTACAAGCACATTGAATGGGCGGCAAATGAGCGTGGTTATGCAACAATGCATTATCCTTCATCTCTGACTTGCTCAACTGTCGGCGGATTTTTGGCACACCGCGGTATCGGTGTTTCATCAACAAAATATGGCAAGATTGACGATATGGTACTACAGATGGAAGTCGTTTTGCCAAACGGTGACATCATTGAAACATCACCTGCTCCAAAGCATGCGGCAGGTCCTGACCTTAACCAGATATTTATCGGTTCAGAGGGCACACTTGGCGTTATGACAAAGGCACAGATGAGAATTTACGAACAGCCTGAATCAAGACAGTTCCGCGGATTTTTGTTCCAGAATATGACAGATGCATTTAATGCAGGAAGAGAACTATTGCAGAAGTTTAAACCATCAGTTATGCGTCTTTATGACGAGGCAGAAACTGCTACACTTATCAAAAAGATTGTCGGTGTTGAAAAGAAGGGTGCCTTTATGAACGTTGCAATCGAAGGTGTTGCAGAAATGGTTGATCTTGAAAGGAAAATCCTTCTTGAAACATTTGCTAAATACAACGCTGAGGACTTAGGTTCAGAATACGGCGAAAAGTGGTGGAAGGAAAAGATTACATTCTTCTACCCGGGACATATGATGGATATCCCCCAGTGCTTTGGTACAATGGATACTATCGCACCTTATGATAAAATCGAAAAGATTTACTGGGCAATGAAGGAAGCAATCGAAACAAACTTTCCGCAGGCGAGATTTATCGCTCACTTCTCGCATTGGTATGAATGGGGTTGTATGATTTATGACCGTTTCATTGTCGATGGCGACAAGGTACCACAGGACCCCCACGAAGCGTTCAGACTTCATCAGGAAATCTGGAACTGCGGTGTAAGAACAGCCCTTGCCAACGGTGGTGTGGTAAATGACCACCACGGCGTTGGTATCAAGCTTGGCAGACTTATGAAAGAACAGTACGGCCCTGCTATGCAAGTGTTTGAGGGAATTAAAAAGCAACTTGACCCGAATGGAATAATGAATCCATTTAAGTTAGGATTATAATAAGGAGGTAATAGATATGCAATTTTCACAGAAAGCTAAAGAACATATAGATTCCTGCCGTTTTTGCTGGATGTGCCATCACGTATGTCCAATCGGAAATGCAACAGGTTTGGAAAGAAATACTGCACGTGCAAGAGCCTTGGGCTTGTCGCTCGTTGCAAGAGATGCTATTGAGTATTCAGAGGATATAATTAATAACGTTTATGAGTGTTCACTTTGCGGCGGTTGTATGACCGACTGCGTTACAGGTTGGGACCCTGTAATGTTTGCTAAGGAAGCAAGACTTGGTGCCGCACTTGACGGCAAGCTCCCAAGCTATGTTATGACAATGCTCAAAAATTTTGAGGAAAAAGGCAACATTTACGGTGCAGATATAAATGAAAATATTCCTGAAATCAAGGGCGGAGACATTCTCTTTTTCCTTGGCGAGGATGCACGTGCAAAAGGCTGTGCAAAGGTTGCAGTTGACGTGCTTAAAAAAGCAGGAGTGGACTTTACTATGCTAAAGGACGAGCCGAACAGCGGTTACTCGATGGACTTCTTGCTTGGTGCGGCCGCAGAAGCAAAGGCTGTTATGGAGTCTTGTGCAAAGACGCTTTCAAATTATAAGACAGTTGTATGCTATGACCCCGCAGATGCAAAGGTTATGAAGCGTGAATACAAGGAGTACGGAATTGATGTAACTGCGGAAATTGTTACATTTACTGAATTCCTTGCAGGTCTTATCAAGGACGGCAAATTGAAAGTTACAAACTGCGGTATTGAATTTACTGTACAACACAGTCCTCTTCTGGCAAGAGATTTGGAAGAAACAGAGCCAATCCGCGAAATTCTTTCAGCTTGCGGAACTGTGAACGAAATGCTTCTCAACCGTGAACACACAATGCTTGCAGGTAATCTTATTATGAACGAGTATATGCCCGACGTAATTGAAAAGGTTGCAAAAAATCGTTGGTTTAATGCAGAAAATGCACCAAAGAAGGCTAAAACAGTTGTTACAGCATCAGTTGCTGAATATGCGATGCTTTCTGCTACAAAGCCGGAGGGTATGGAGCTTCTTAAAATTGAGGAGGTTGTGGCAAAATGCTTGTAAACCTTAAAGAAATTATTGGTATGGCAGAAAAGGGTAACTTTGCCATTCCTGCATTTAATGTATATAATATTGAAACAATTATGGGTGTAATTGATGCAGCAGAAGAACTTCGTGCACCTGTTATTATTCAGGTTTATCCAAGACTTGTAAATGAGGAAGTTGGTTTTTATATTGCACCTGCTGTTGTTGCTGCGGCAAATCGTGCAACTGTTCCGATTTGCTTCCACTTAGACCATGGTCCCTCTGAAATGGAGGCTATAAAGGTTCTCCGTTGGGGTGCAACAGGTGTTATGTATGATGGTTCAGTTCATCCGTTTGAGGAGAACATTGCAAACACAAAGCATATTGTGGATATCTGTGACGCAATAGGTGTTGGTGTTGAGGGTGAGCTTGGACATATCGGTAGTGTAAACGATGACGCTATGGACGAATTTACCGACCCTAATGAGGCGGCAGAATTTGTAAAGAGAACGGGCGTTTGCTGTCTGGCAGTTTTGATTGGTAACGCACATGGCCATTATAAAAAGACTCCAAAACTCGATATTGACAGAGTTAAGGCTATACGTGAAGCAACAGGCGGTACACCATTGGTACTTCACGGCGGAAGCGGTATTCCTGACGACCAGGTTAAAGCGGCAATCAAAGCCGGTATCCGTAAGATGAATATTGGCACAGACGTATGCTGTGCATTTGCAGAGGGCACAAAGGCAGCGCTTGATGATCCCCAAAGAAGTCTTGCTATTGACATATTTATGAAGGGTGCAATCAAGTCTGTTACGGCTCTTGCAATGGAAAAGATTAAGTTGGTTGGGGCTGACGGAAAGGCGTAAAACCTATGAATAAAATTGTGGGAATAGGCGCAAATGTGTATGATACCTTAATAACAACACCCTTTTATCCTACTGAGGATACAAAGCTCAGAGCAACCGGCGTCAAAGAATGCGGCGGAGGGCCCTGCGGTACAGGGCTTGTGGCGGCATCAAAGCTTGGTGCATCTGCCGCATACATCGGCGCGCTTGCAAAAGACAGCGGCGGCGAATTTCTGCTTGCGGATATGAAGCGGTTTGGCATATCAACTGATTTTGTTGATATGGTTGAGGGAAAGTCATCATTTTCATCATACATCATTTTAAGTGAGGAAAGTACAAGCCGAACTTGCGTGTTTAACAAGTCAAATTTGCCGGATTTTGAGATAGATAAAAATAGAGCTGATGCTATCCGCAATGCCAAAGTTCTGATGGTTGACGGCAACGAGCTTGAAAACGCAATTGAGGGTGCAAAAATTGCAAAAGAGAGCGGTACAAAGGTTTTATATGATGCAGGCGGATTGTATGATAATGTAGATAAGCTGTTACCGTTTGCTGATATTTTAATTCCGTCGGAGGAATTTGCATTAGGCCACACAGGTGCAAAGACTGCGGAGGAGGCGGCAAAGCGACTTTTTGATACATATTCACCTGAGATTGTAGTAATCACGCAAGGAGTCAAGGGCGGCATTATATATGACGGAAACGAGGTAAAATCATATCCGTCATTTGAGGTTAATGCAATTGACTCCAACGGCGCAGGCGATGTTTTTCACGGAGCATTTGCATTTTCTGTAAGTGTGGGTTATAATTACTATGAGTCATGTGTATTTTCAAGTGCAGTTTCTGCACTTAAATGCACAAAGTTAGGTGCAAGAGACGGTGTGCCAAGTTTTGATGAAACAATAGAATTTTTAAAGGAGCGTGGAGTTAATGTATAAGAGAAGCTGGAATAAAAAGTTCGGCAAGTCACAGATTTTCACAAAAGATGACAGCTTTTGTCAGAATGTTGAAATTGATATGGTCAGACTTTCTGGAGGCGAAGTAAAGAGCTATAACGAAGAGAACAAAGAATTTGCTGTACTTATTTTGAGTGGTAAATGCACAGTTGAAGGCGACGGCTTTAAGTACGAGAATATCGGTGAGCGTGAAACTGTATTTGACGGTAACGCTACTTGTGTTTATGTGCCGAGAAATACCGCATTTAAAATCACAGGTTGTAATGACGTAAAGATTGCGATTACCAAGTGCCCATCAACAAAGGACCATAAGCCTGTTTTAATTAAGCCGGAGGACGTTATTGAAAAGGAAATGGGAAAGCCCGGCTGGGAAAGACACGCAATGTTTATACTCGACGAGCGTGTTGAGGCAGACCAGATTTATATCGGTGAATGCTTCATAGAGGGTGGACAGTGGTCAAGTTCTCCGCCACACAAGCACGACGATATGAATATGCCAATCGAGGCAAACACAGAGGAAATCTACTACTACGAATTTGACAAGCCACAAGGCTTTGGTATCCAAAAGGTATATACAAAAGAAGGCGATATTGACGAAACCTATACTGTTAAATCAGGTGACTTTGTTGAAATCCCAAGAGGATACCACCCGTTCCACACTGCCCCGGGTTACAAAAACTATATGCTCTGGATTATGGCAGGTCCTGTACGCGGTTTCTATATGACAACAGATGAGGATCACAAGTGGCTCAACGACTAACAATTTCAAATGGAATAATAACTGCGGTTATCAGCACAAAGGGAGCCGAGCTTAAAAGTGTCGTTAAGGACGGCACAGAAATAATTTGGGAGGGTAACCCTGATGTATGGGCAGGTCAGGCACCTCTTCTGTTCCCAATTTGCGGTGGATTGAAAGATGATAAGTACATATTTGAAGGTAAGGAGTACACCCTTCAAAAGCATGGTTTTGCAAGGTTTGCAGAATTTGCAGTTGAACAGGCAGAGGGCGATTCTGTAACATTGATTCTTTGTTCAAACGAGGAGACAAAAAAGCAGTTCCCCTTTGATTTTGAGCTGAGAGTTACATACACATTAGTTGATAACAAAATTGATGTAGGTTATTCGGTAAAAAATGTAGGTAACGGTGATATGTACTTCTCAATCGGTGCACATGAAGGGTATGCTTGCCCCGGCGGAATTGAGGAATACAGCCTTGTCTTTGACAAGGAGGAGGAGTTCACCTGCAACATTTTAGACGGAAATCTGTTGGAATACAACACCTATTCGGTAGGCGAGGGCAGAGAGCTTCCGCTTAAATATGACTTCTTTAACATTGATGCACTTACATTCCTTAACTTAAAGTCAAGGGGTGTGGATTTGGTGCATAGAGCAAGCGGAAAAAGCCTGAGAGTTGAGTTCAATGGTTTTGACTACCTTTTTGTATGGACAAAGCCAAAGACACACGCAAATTACATTTGCATTGAACCTTGGTGCGGAATTCCCGACTTTGCCGACAGCGACTTAGACATTACAAAAAAACGCGGTATTGTTAAGCTGGAAGCAAATGCCGAAAAGGTATTGTTGCACAGTATAATTTTATAAAATTGCTAACACATAGCTGACCATTTGGCTATGTGTTTGTGCCATAAGGAGAAGATTGTATGAAAATTTATGAAGTATGCGACAAGGAATTTACGAAGTTGGGCAGGGTGATAGATATTGATACAACTGAAATAATTTCAGAGGCTGAAAAGTTTGAAATGCCAACACAAGGCAGTATCTACAAGGCATCTGTGGATGAATTTGAGAGGCTTGAAATTATGAAAACTATTCAAAATGAATATTTTGGCGGAATGTCCACCCAGCTTGGCTACTGCTATGGCCATAGTAATATGTTAAATGCTCTTGAGTGGCATAAATGCTCCGAAATCAACATTGCCACAACAGATTTGATTTTGTTACTTGGTGATGTTCGTGATATTGAGGAGGACAATAAATACGATTCTGCCAAAGTAAAGGCATTCCACGTTAGAAAAGGTCAAGCAATAGAGGTGTATGCAACGACATTGCATTTCTGTCCGATAGAAACTGCAAAATCAGGCTTTGGTTGTGTTGTAGGTCTTTTAAAGGGCACAAACACCGATTTAGAGTTTACACCTGACGACAAGCTCCTATTCCGCACAAACAAGTGGATTATGGCACACGAGGATAATCTGGCACTGATTAATCGTGGCGTTATTGCAGGCATATATGGTGAAAACTATAAGATTGAATATTGAGGTAATGATATGAAATATGTACTTGGTATAGATTTTGGCGGGGGAGCGTCAAAGGCAACATTGCTGTCGGGCGATGGTAGAATTGTAGCGGAAAGCTCACTTGAGTATCCTACATTATACCCCAAACCCGGTTGGACAGAGCAAAATCCTGACGATTGGTTTAATGCGGCGTGTGAGAATATAAAAAATGTACTGAATAAAAGCGGTATAGACAGTGGGGATATATCTGCAATATCACTTGATGCTGCAACTCATACGGCAGTCATAATGGACGAGAACTTTAACGTATTGCGTCCTGCGATATATTGGACAGACACTCGCAGTACTCAAGAAGTGGAATTTTTGAAAGAAAACTACTTAGATACAATAAAAACACAGGTACTGCATAATCCTGATACAATATGGACGTTGCCTGAACTTTTATGGGTTAAAAATAACGAGCCACAAATATGGAAAAAGGTCAGAAAAATCGTGTTTGCAAAGGACTATGTACGTCACAAACTGACAGGCGACTATGTAACCGACTTCATTGAAGCGGAAGGCAGTATGATGTTTGACTTCAATACGATGGATTGGAGTGAGGAACTATGCAATATATTAGATATTGACACATCAATGTTACCAAAGCTTGTTAAACCGACAGACATTGTTGGGAATATCACAAAAGAAGCGGCTGAAATAACAGGACTTTGTGAGGATACACCTGTATTGTGCGGAACAACTGATACAGTTATGGAGGTGTTCGCATCCGGTGCTGTGAAGCAGGGACAGATGACATTAAAGCTTGCAACGGCAGGCAGAATTTGTGTTGTTACAGATAAGCCGTATCCCGATACAAATATAATAAACTACTCACATGTTATAGACGGACTCTACTATCCGGGTACCGCCACAAAATCATGTGCGGCATCGTACAGATGGTATCGTGACACATTTGGCGAGGACTATAAGGAACTTGATGAAGGCGCATCAAAAATACCTGTCGGAGCTGACGGGCTTGTGTTCCACCCGTACCTTAACGGGGAGTTGACACCGTATGCAAACCCGAAACTGTGTGCTGATTTTATCGGTATACGTGCATCGCATACAAAGGCGCACTTTACTCGTGCAGTACTGGAGGGTGTGGCGATGAGTATGCTTGACTGCCGTCTTGCGTTAGAGGAGCTTGGAATACCGCACGATGACGAGGCAGTAATAATTGGCGGCGGCGGTAAAAGTCCGCTATGGCGTCAGATTGTATCTGATGCGTTAGGAATGACCTTTATTGAGAAACGTTATTCCGACTCATCCCTTGGCAGTGCAATGCTTGCAGGTGTAAAGATTGGAATGTTTGAAAGTCCTGAATCGGCAGTAGAACAGTGCAACGAAACAGTATCAAAAACAGTGCCGGACGTTCAAAACACCGACAAATATGCTAAATTGTTCAAGAAATACAAGGCGGCACAAAAAGCTATGGAAGAGATATATAACAATGAAGATTTTAGTATGTGTTAAAGTAATTAAAGGCGAGTTAAACCCATTCGATGAATCGGCA